>DATGJU010000056.1:0-14178 GCA_035295045.1 Chthonomonadaceae bacterium | reverse complement strand
CGCGGTTCAGCACGCCGTCGCGATCCAGGAAAACCGCCGCACGGCTCACGGCGTGACGGCCTCGCGCTTTGTCTGCTCCAGTAGGGCGGAAAAGATCACGTGCAGCAGGATCATGTGCACGTCCTCGATCCGCTGCATATTATCCGAGCGGACGATAACGCAGCGTTCCGCGGCTTCCCGCAATTTGCCGCCCTGAAATCCGGCCAGTCCGACCGTGATCGCGCCCGCGCGCCTGGCAGTCGCGATGCCGTTTATCACGTTCATCGAGTTGCCGCTGCCGCTCACCCCGATCACGACGTCGCCCGGCTCGGCCCAGCACTCCACCTGCGGCGCGAAGACGTTGTCCCACTCCGTGTCGTTCGCCCAGGCCATCATCAGCGGCGTGCAGTCGGATAGGCAGAGCGCGCGCAGGGGCCGGCCGGATTCGAGGGCGATGTTCTTCTGCATGTCGTTGACGATATGACTTACGCTGCTGCTGCTGCCGCCGTTGCCCATAAGCAGCACGCGCCCTCCGCCACGCCACGCGCCCAGCAGGGCATCGACAATCGCTTCGACGTCGACCGGGTCGACCTCGTCCAGCAGGGCCTTAACATCCGCCACATAGCCGCCGACAAATCTTCTTATGTCCATGTATCCTCAATTCGGCGGTCGGCAATCGGGATGCGGGCCAGGCCGCCCTCGCAGCGACTTCGGACTTCGATCTAGGACTGCCGACTGCCTAACTCGCCAGCAGCTGCCGCAGCACGCATGGCAAGATGCCGCCGTTCAGGTAGTAGTCCACTTCGATCGGCGTGTCGATTCTAAGTGTAACGGTCGCCTCGTCCGTCTCGCCGTTCGCGCGATGGATCGCGAGCGCGATCTTTTTGCGCGGCGTTATGCCGTCCGCCAGGCCGACCAGATCGAAAGTCTCGGTCCCGTCGAGGCCAAGGGTCTTCGCGTTAGTTCCCTCTTCGAACTGGCATGGGAGCACGCCCATCCCGACGAGATTGCTACGGTGGATGCGCTCGAACGACTGCGCTATCACCGCCTTCACGCCCAGCAGGCGCGTGCCCTTGGCGGCCCAATCGCGGCTCGATCCGGTGCCGTACTCCTGGCCGGCGAACACCATAAGCGACGTTCCGGACGCCTGGTAATGGATGCTCGCGTCGTAGATCGACATCTGCTCGCCAGTCGGCTGAAAGAGCGTAACCCCGCCCTCCGTGCCAGGCGCCATCAGGTTCTTGATGCGCACGTTGGCGAAGGTGCCGCGCATCATGATCTTGTCGTTGCCGCGGCGCGAGCCGTAGGAGTTGAAGTCCTGCGGCGCGACGCCCTTCTCCTGCAGGTAGAGGCCGGCGGGGGACGACGCCTTGATCGCGCCGGCCGGACTGATGTGGTCGGTCGTTACCGAATCGCCGAACATTGCCAGTGGCCGCGCGCCGCGGATGTCCCGTGCGACGTCTGCGTCCATGCCAAAGCGGTCGAAATAGGGCGGCTCCTGGATGTAGGTCGAGCTCTCATCCCACGCGTAGGTCTTGCCGGTCGTGGTGGGTATGTCCTCCCAGAGCGGGTTCTGGCCTGCGAAGTCGCCGTACAGTCTCCGGTACGTTTCCGGGTCGGTTGCGGCCTGCAGCAGCCCGGCGATCTCGTCCAGCGAAGGCCAGATGTCGCGAAGGTACACCGGATTCGAGCCGAAGCCGATGCCGAGCGGCTCGCTCGCCATGTCGATATCGATCCGGCCGGCGATCGCGAACGCGACGACCAGCGGAGGGCTCATCAGGAAGTTCGCCTTGACGCTCTGATGGACGCGCGCCTCGAAGTTGCGGTTTCCGGACAGGACGCTGGCGACGACCAGATCGTTCTGGACGACGACCTCCTCGATCTTCGGGTCCAGCGGACCGGAGTTGCCAATGCAGGTGGTGCAGCCGTATCCGACCGTCTGGAAGCCAAGCGCGTCGAGATAACTTTGCAGGCCGGTCTTATCCAGATAGGCCGTTACGACGCGGCTGCCCGGCGCGAGGGACGTTTTCACGGCGGGCCGGACGCGCAGTCCCTTTTCGATCGCCTTCTTTGCCAGAAGTCCGGCGGCGAGCATCACGCTCGGATTGGAGGTGTTCGTGCAGGAGGTTATCGCTGCGATAACCACGTCGCCGTGATGCAGCTCCGCCACCGTATTGGCGAACTCGCCCGCCGGGATCTCCTCGACGCGGTCCGGCGTCGGCCGGTTCTGCATCATCTCGATCTCGGTGAGGGCCGCCGTGTCCTTGTCGCTGTCAAGTGGATGGTCGCCCTGCGGCATCGTCTCCGGGGCCTGCTCGCCGCCGCCCGACAGCGGCGAGTCCGGCGTCACCGAATCGGGCCGGACGCCGGTCCGCACGAAGAACGGCCGTGTCGCTTCGGTAGGGTTCTTGTTGTAGCCGCTCTCGGCAACGGGACGAGACAGAAGGGAACAGAACGTGTCTTTCAGCTCGGCGAGCTTGATCCGGTCCTGCGGCCGCTTCGGGCCCGCGACGGCCGGATCGACCGTCGCAAGATCCAGCTCTATGGTCTCGCTGTAGGCGATCTGTCCCGCTTTCGGCATCCCGAACAGGCCCTGTGCCTTGAAGTATTGCCGGAATGCGTCCACCTGCTCGGCGGACCGGCCCGTGTTGGTGAGATAGCGGCAGCTCTCCTCGTCGACCGGGAAGAAGCCCATCGTCGCGCCGTATTCGGGTGCCATGTTGCCGATGGTCGCCCGGTCGGTGAGCGACAGCGAGGCCGCGCCCTCGCCGTGGAATTCGACGAACTTGCCGACGACCTTCGCCTTGCGCAGCAGCTCGGTGATTGCGAGGACCAGGTCGGTCGCCGTAACGCCGGGCCGCAGCACGCCGCTCAGGTGAACGCCGACCACGTCCGGCGTGAGGAAATAGACGGGCTGGCCCAGCATGCCGGCCTCGGCCTCTATGCCGCCGACGCCCCAGCCAACGATGCCCAGTCCGTTGATCATGGTGGTGTGGGAGTCTGTGCCGACGAGAGTATCCGGGTAGAAGACGCCATTCTTTTCGAGCACGCCCTTCGCCAGGTACTCAAGATTCACCTGGTGCACGATACCGATTCCCGGCGGCACGACGCCGAACCCATTGAACGCCTGCATGCCCCATTTGAGGAATTCGTAGCGGGCGCGATTCCGCTTGAATTCAATCTCCATGTTGCGCTGCAGCGCGTCGGCGACCGCAGCGTAGTCCACCTGGACCGAGTGATCGACGACCAGATCCACGGGCACCAGCGGCTCGATCATGCCCGCATCGCGCCCCATCCGGCTCACCGTCGAGCGCATCGCCGCGAGGTCGACCAGCAGCGGCACGCCGGTGAAGTCCTGCAGCACGATCCTGGCTACCACGAACGGGATTTCCGAGACGCGGTCCTCGTTTGGCGCCCAGTTGGCGAGCGCCCGCACGTCGGACTCGTTGACCCGCTTTCCGTCCAGATTGCGCAGGACCGACTCCAGCACGATGCGGATCGAGACGGGCAGGCGCGCGATCGGCCCTACGCCCTCTTTCTCAAGCTGTTGCAGCGAATAGAACAGGGCGGACTTGCCGTCGCCGTAGTGGAAGTGCTGGAGCGAATCGAATACACTGTGGAGCGCGGTCATGGAGTTCTCCTTCGGAACAAGCGCTCGCGGCCATAGCCGGATTGCGCGACTGCTTGAAGTCTACCGCGCAGCACAGCCATAATACAAATGAATTTTGCGCATGATTTCCATGTGAAAATGGAATAGCTCGCGCCGGTTGCAGCAGGCGGCGCTAACCCGGCGCGATGGCCGGAAGTCCGATTAGGCCGCACCGGTGGCAGTACACGTCGTCGGCAAATGGGCGGGCCGCGATTCCGCTTCCCGCGGAGAACGCCGGCACGCTGGACACGACCGCGTGCCCGCAGGCGCCGCAGCGCGCCCAGGCCGGAGCGGGCCTTGCCGGGCGAGCCGCGACAGGGTGTGGCGCATCGGGGGCGTCGTCCAAATCGGGGATCTCTACGCGGAGGGAGTCGTGTTCAGGCGTCATGGCGATCCGTGCTGTTTCGGCATGCGTGGCAGCAGCTCAAGGCTGATCTCCGTACGCTCGGGCTGCAGGTCCGCGCCGCCGATCGCGTACAGGACGGCGATCTCAGAACAGTCGGCGAACTTCGGGCAGTAGACGCATTCGGTCCAGACCTTGCGCGGCAGCATCGAGCGATCGACCTCTTGAAAGCCGGCCTTTACGAACAGCACGGGGACATAGGTCAGGGCGAAAACGCGCGACAGGCCGATCGCCTCCGCCTCCTCCAGGCAGGCGCGGATCAATCGCTTGCCGTACCCGCGACCCTGGCACGACTCTGCAACCGCCAGCGACTTCAGCTCGGCAAGGTCCTTCCAGCTTACGTGGAGCGCGGCGCAGCCGACCACGGCGCCGGCCGCCTCGACGACGTAGAAGTCACGGATGTTCTCGTACAGCTCGCTCAGGCTGCGATGGAGCATCGCCCCGCGGTCCGCATACCCGTTTATCAAGCGCTGCATCGCGACCGCGTCCGAGGTGCGCGCCTTTCGCACCACGGATACGTCCGTATGTTCGATTGTCGGGCTCGGCTCGCTGCCGACCATATCTGCTCCCATGCGGCAATAGTGCAGACTCGTACAGCTTTCTTCGGATGGACAGTGCGGACCGGACATTTCTCCCGCCACGCTATAACTCCATCACGCCATCACAATTGTACGCCAATCCCGCGCCCTTTGCAACGGCTCCAATCTGCCGGGGCGCGCCGTCGCGCGGAAGGAGTCGCGGGGCGGCGGATCGAACTAGCGGCGGAGAACGCATGCAGATCGAGGATGCGGAGGAGCGTGCATCGATGCTGAATCGTCTTACACCGGAGCAGAAGGCCTTCTACGACGAGAACGGGTACCTCCTTGTCAAAGGCGTATTGACAAGGGACGAAGCGGCCGCGTATCGCGCGGAATGCCACGCCCTCGCCGCCAGGCTGATGGAGCGGCGCAGCATCGACGCGACCTGGGGCAGCGCGCGGGCCTCTGTGGCGGCGGCCAGGGATACGGTGATCCACCACTGCCACGATGTCCAGTTCCAGTCCGCGGCGTTCAGCCGCCTGATCATCGACCCGCGCATCACGGACGTGGCCGCGGACATCATCGGCACTCCCAACGTTCAGCTCCACCATACCAAAATGTTCATCAAGCCGCCGGAGAGGGGCTCGCCCTTCCCGATGCACCAGGACGTGCCCTATTTCCCGCACGATCGGCACAGCATGATCGCGGTCATCGTCCACTTCGACGACGCGCCGCTGAACAAGGGCTGCGTGCGCGTAGTGCCGGGCAGCCACAGGCTTGGACCGCTGGAGCACAGCTCGGAGGGTGGCTGGCACCTGCCTTTTGCGCAGTACCCGATCGAAGCGGCAACCCCCTGCGAGGCGACCGCGGGCGATTGCCTGTTCTTCAGCTACCTTACGATACATGGCTCCGGCGTGAACACGAGCGACGAGGCGCGCACAACCGTCTTGATACAGATGCGCGATCCTGAGGATCCGCCCACGATCAAGACGCACGAGTCCCGTGGCCAGGGCATGATCCTGTGCGGCATCGATCCTCTTACACTGATGCCGAAGTAGGCGTTTGGTGCTGGGCGTTCAGGTGCCTGAACATGGCGGCACGGCCGCTTGACACGCGTTTGCGGCTGATGTATAATGAATCAAGGACCGATATTAGGGCCAGACTGAGCTACCTAAGGCGCTTAGTCTGGCCTTCAATCTATTCTATAACGGTCGACACTGTGCCTGGCGGGATGCCGGGCTTCGAGATTGCGAACCGGCCGCCCTGCGCGACCCAAAGATGAAACTTCCAAAACTTCCGGCGAGGTTAGCGCGCGGCAGTGACGCGACGGTACGCAGGCGCTCGAGCGGCGCTGCCGGCGCGGACAAGTCGCCGCCGGCCCCGCCGCTGCTAAACTGGCCGCAATTCTGGCTCACCGCCTTCACGATCGTGATCCTCTCGGCGCTGATGTCCGTGAACCTGATCCCCGATCGCGTCGCCTTACGCCTCGGCGAAGTCAGCCATCGGGAGATTCGCGCAAACCGCACCGTTTCGTATTTCAACGCGGTCAAGACTGAGCAGAATCGCCAGGCCGCGATGCTCAATACGTACCCCGTGTACGACCGGGATGAGCGCGCGGCCGCAAGCGCGGAACGCATCGCGCGGGAGCTGTTCGATCGGATCGCCTCTGAGCGCTCGTCGATCGGGCGTCGCGAGCCGGCCCGGACCGCCGCGATCGACAAGGCGATCGGACGGCTCCAGCTTAGCTACGGCGCCATCTCCCGCGCGCAGCTTCAGACACTCCTCACCTCGTCGCCCGCGCTGCTGCAGAAGACCCGAGACATCGCGCTAAGCCGCATCCGCATGGCGATGTCGATGGACATCCATGACCGCTACGATCAGGGGCGGCCCTCCCGCGACCTCATCCATGCCGAAGAGGACGTGAACGAGGCAGCGCGCGGTTCGCTCTCCCCGGAAAACGCGGCGATCGTCGCCGAGGTGGCGCGACTGGCGCTCCGTCCCAACCTCCTGTACAACGCGCGGAAGACCGAGGCCGCGCGCGATATTGCGGCCCGCTCGGTGCCGCCGGTGTATGAGGAGATATCGCCGGGCGAGAAGATCATCGGCGCCGGCGACACCGTAACCCAGGAGCACCTCGACAAGTTCACCGCGCTCGGTCTGCTCGATCCCCATATCTCGCTGATCGCAGGCGGCGGGGTCTGCATGCTGGCGGCGGCCATGGTCCTGCTCGTAGTCTACTTCATCGGCCGCACGCTTCCAGCGCTGTTCCACGATACACGGCGGCTCGCGCTGCTCTCCGTGATCGTTTTCATCAGCGTGTTCGGCCTCAAGGTCGGCGGAACGCTGTTCGGTCTATCGTTCTCGCTGTTCCAGGTCGGCTTCATGGGCATGATGACGGTCGTTGCGGCTGGAATGCTAGTGAGCGTTCTGCTGGATATGCAGCTCGCCGTGCTGGTGGTCGCGCTCCTCGCGGTCCAGTCCGGCCTGATCATGAACCATGAGATTCGATTCACGGTCATGACGCTCATGAGCAGCCTGGTCGGCATCTTCACCGTGGGCCACGTTCGCGCGAAGTCCAACCTCCCGTTTATCACCGCCGTGCTCGCCATAACAAATCTTGTCGTGGTGTGGCTGACGGGCATGATCCAGCGGGACACGCTCCACGAGCTGCTTACGGGTTCCGCGTGGGCGGTGGGTTCCGCGGCCTTCGCGACGTTCCTTTACTGGTTCGGCATCCTGGCGCTGGAGCGGCCGTTCGGCATCCTGACGCACACGGCGCTGCTGGAGCTCTCCGCCGCGGACCGGCCGCTGCTTCGCGAGCTCTGCACGGTCGCGCCGGGAACCTATGCCCACAGCATGATGGTGGGCTCGCTGGCAGAGGCCGGCGCGCAGGCGATCGGCGCCGACGCGCTCCTGTGCCGGGTTGGCGGCTACTATCACGATATCGGCAAGATGCGCCGGCCGGATTTCTTCATCGAGAACCAGCGGGACGGCAACGTCCACGGCCGGCTCAGTCCGTCGTTGTCGGCGCTGATCATTACCGCTCACGTGCGGGACGGCGTAGAGATCGCCCTGCAGCACCGCCTGCCGAAGGAGATTCGCGACATCATCGCGGAGCACCACGGCACGACCCTCATTCGCTACTTTTACCACCAGGCGCTTACCGACTGCGGCGGCACGGACGAGGCCCCGCCCGGCCTGGAGGAGCGCTTCCGTTATCCTGGGCCGAAGCCGCAGGCGCGCGAGTCGGCCGTCGTGATGCTGGCCGACTCGGTCGAGGCCGCGGCGCGCTGCCTTCACCAGCCGAGCCGCGACTCGCTCGGCAGGCTCATCAGCGGCATCATACGGGACAAGATGGAGGACGGCCAGTTCGATGAGTGCCGTCTGACTTTCCGCGAAGTCAAGCTGATCACCGACGCGTTCCTGCACGTCCTGACTGCGATGATGCACGCGCGCATCGACTACCCGAAGGAGTTCCCGAAGAACGCGTCGGGAATGCCCATGGAGCTGGTTCGCGCGGACCTCAAGCCGGAGACTCAAGGCAGCTCGCCGCAACCGCAGCCCATGGCCCGCGAAGACGTGCCGGATCCGCTGGGTGTGGTCGCTCTTGGTCCGACCGTATCCGCCGATGCGCTTGCGAACGCGGAGCAGCTGATCAACTCCGCGCTCTCCGAGGTCCGAAGGCCGCCGGCGCCCTCCTATCTTCCGCCCCCGCGGTCGCTCCTGTCCGACGAGGTCGCATATGCCGATTTCGGTGACGAACCAACAGAAAATGCCGGTTCGGACCGGCCCGCTGAGGAGAGCGGCGCGCCGGCTCCTGTCCAGCGAAAGTCCGGTGGGCGGCCGGCTAGACGCGCTCGTAATGCTGACGGATGACGCGACGGTGCACGCGCTGAACCTCGAATATCGCGGCTACGATCGGCCGACCGACGTCCTTTCGTTCGCTCAGCGCGATTCCATACTGGGCGCGCCGCCCGTGCCCGTGCCGCCGGCCGCGCCCGAGATGCTCGGCGACGTAGTGATCTCGGTCGATACCGCGGCCCGGCAGGCGGACGAGCACGGCGTCGCACTGGAGCAGGAGCTGGCGCTGCTCACGGTACACGGGCTGCTGCACCTGCTCGGCTACGAGGACGAGACGGAGGCGGGAGCGGCCGCCATGCACGCGCGCGAGCGAGAGCTGCTCGAATTCACCTTTCCTCAGGCCGCGCTGCCGCGCTGACGTTCCGGAGAATCATTGGCACAACCGCGCCGCAACGAGCTTTCGGGCTTCAAATATGCGCAAGAGGGGATCCTGCACTGTTTCCGCACGCAGCCGCACATGCGGATCCACTTCTTCACGCTCGTCGCGGTCCTCGTCTCCGGCCTCCTCCTCAAGCTCGAATCGCGGGACATGGTCTCGCTCCTGTTCGCGATCACGCTCGTCATCGTCGCGGAGATGATCAACACCGCGATCGAGAAGGTCGTCGATATGGTCAAGGAGAGCTACAGCCCCGCCGCCAAGCTCGCGAAGGACGTGGCTGCCGGCGCCGTTCTGGTCGCGGCGATGAACGCCGTGATGGCGGGCCTGCTGATCTTCTTCGGCCACTATCAGCTCAAGGCGATTCAGGAGCGGATGTCGAAGGACCTGCCCGGCGATGTAATGAACGTTATCGTCATCGGCATCGTCCTTCTTACACTGGTCGTGATCATATCGAAACTGCTGAGCAATACCGGGTCGCCGTGGCACGGCGGAATCATCAGCGGCCACAGCGCCGTCGGTTTCATGCTCGCGATGACGATATTCTTCACAACGGTCAACACGGTGGTCGCGTTCCTCGCGATCCTGCTTGCCATACTCGTCGCGCAGAGCCGGGTGGAAGCGGGCGTGCACTCGCTGAGGGAGGTAGTCCTCGGCGCGGTGCTCGCTATCCTGCTCACCTCGCTCATGTACTGGATCATGCCGAAGGTGCGGTATTGGGCCACGCACTCGAATCGAGTGGCGTCCCGCCCCGCACGGGCTGCAATGCCTCAAGGCGCATTGCCCGGCCGGTCCGCTGCAGCGCGCTTCGAGGGAGTAACCGTTTTTGTTACCTCATAAACGGGGCCGCGGCACCGGCGCATCTCAGCGATGCATCGCCGCGATCGGCGCACTGCTGATCGCCGCCGCACGATACGCCCCGGCCCAGCCCGGTCCCGACGCCCATCCTGCGGTCCGGTCGGACCTCATTCCGCGGACTCCGCCCACCGATACGGGCGGAATCCTTACCGCCATCGCAATCGTCCTCGTGCTCATCTTCGTCAACGCGTTCCTCGCGCTGGCCGAAATCGCGCTGATCACCGTCCGCAAGTCGCGGATCCGGCAGCTCGTGGAGGAGGGCAACGCGAGCGCCGCCAAAATCGAGCGGATGCTCCAGCACCCGACGCGGCTGATGGCGACCATTCAGACGGGCGTGACGCTGATTGCCACGTTCTCCTCGGCAATCGCCGCTACGAGCATGGTCGAGCCGCTGGCGCACTGGCTGCGGGCGGCGGGGATGGGGCGCGGCTCCGCGGAAACGGCCGCGCTGATCGGCGTTACACTGCCTGTCGCGCTGCTGACGCTCGTCATCGGGGAGATCGCGCCGAAGAGCCTGGCCGTCAGGCACCCGGAGCGCTTCGCGATGATCGCCGTGCATCCGATCGCTGGACTGCAGCTCCTACTTACGCCGGCAGTCGCAGTGCTGACCTTCCTGGCGACACTGGTCGTGCGGCCATTCGGCGGGACTGCCCACTTCACCAGTCCGGCCGTGAACGAGGAGGAGCTGAAGATCCTCGTCGAGGCCGGAGAGGAGCAGGGCGTCCTCGAGCCGGAGGAGACGGACATGATCCACTCCGTGCTCGACTTCGGCGACACGGTGGTCCGCAAGGTGATGACGCCGCGTATCGATGTCACGGCCTGCGACGTGGACGCCCCGATGCCGGAGCTAATCCTGCTCGTTCACCAGTCCGGCCACTCCCGCATTCCGGTCTACGAGGGCGATCTGGACAACATCGTCGGCATTGTCCATGCCAAGGACCTGCTCGCCCTGGCCGGCGACAGCAGCCGCGACGTTGTTCCGATCCGCACGGTGATGCGCGCGCCGTATTTCATTCCGGAGACGAAGAAGGTAGACCGCCTGCTTTCGGAATTCCGGCACAGCAAGCAGCAGATTGCGATCGTGCGGGACGAGTATGGCGTAACTTCCGGCCTCGTCACCATCGAGGACCTGGTGGAGCAGATCGTCGGCGACATTCAGGACGAGTACGACGTCGAGGAGCCGATGATCCAGGTGCTGGACCGCCGGACGACGGTGGTGGATGGGCGCGTCGGCCTCGGTGAGCTGAACGATCGGATGGAGCTGGACCTGCCGGAGGACGAGGCGGACACGATCGGCGGCTTCGTGTTCGGCCTGCTCGGGCACCAGGCGGAGCAGGACGAGCGCGCTAACTGGAACCGCGTGTGCTTCGTGGTCGAGGCAACGGACGGCAGACGCATCACGAAGGTGCGCGTTATCCGCGAGGAGGACCCGCCGGCCGCGAAGGGCGACGGCGCCAACGGCAACGGCGCGACCGATAGTACGAACGGCGACGGGTCGTCCAGGCCGATGGAGTCGACCCGAATCGAAGTCTCAGGCGTCGAGACGAGTCCGGGCTCGTTCTTCTGGTAGGTGGGGGACGTGTTTGGACAGGATTAACAGAATATCCAGGCTTTATGCCTTCCTGGGCAGAGGGCTCGGTCAGATATCGACGAGGACGCCGCCGTCTTCAACCTTGCAGGGATACGTGGGAGCGCAGGCGGAGTCGTCGAATGTCAGCGCGCCTGTGCGGATATTGATGGGCCAGTAGTGCCACGGGCAGTAGACGATGTCGCCCTCCACGTCGCCTTCGGAGAGCGGCCCATCCATGTGCGGGCAGCGGTTCTCGATACAGTATAAACGGCCTTCTACCAGAAAGAGCGCTAGCTCGTGTCCGCCGGCAATCACCGCGGTTCCGAGGCCGGGCTTCAGGTCCGCAGCCGCCGCCACTCTCGTCCACGCCATTGGCGCGCGGTCCCTTCATTTCCCCGTCGCTGCGCTGCGATGAACCAGCCCATGTGAGCTCGATGCTCGGGGCGAACCGAACGCGCGTGGCCCCAAGAACCGGCCGGGTCGACGCCTACACACAGCTCTTGTCGCGCAGCCGACCGCATTGTGCATTCGGCAGAATGCCTGCCACGCGCTCGCGACCGGTCAGATCGCGCGGCATCGGCGGTGACGGCGACTACGGATCGGCGGTTCGGTCCTGCGCGCGCCCGTCGGCGCCCGAAGCGCGGAACGGGCTGTCGGCTGGAAGCGCCTGTCCGAACGAGTCGAACCCGATTCCCGGCGCGCCGCTGACCTGTGCGTTCGCGCCGCCTCCCGCATCGTCGTCGATGCTGTCCGTGCTCGCGTGGTGTGCGAGGAACACCCCGAGTATCAGGCCGCCGCCGGCTGCCGCGAGTCCGCTGGCGGTCGAGTCGAAGGTGCTCACGTCCCCGGATTTGACGGCGAACTGCGCGGTATCCGAGCACTTCCCTCCGAATCCATCCGTGAATGTCACCTTTATCATTCCTTGATAGTTTTCGTCGATGTCCTGCGATTCGTATACGCTGTTGTTCGGTCCCTTAAGCCTGCCCACGTTTCCGGCATTCGTGGTGAACGAGAACTTGGTTCCCGGATCGTTTGTAATGTCGACCTCGCGCGGATCGACGACGTTTCCATTTGCGTCGCAAAACAGCGCGAGAAATTGGTAGGTCTGCGACTGTGCGGCCTGAGAATCCAGCAGCGTCATGCTCGGCCTAACGCGGCAAGAGCATATGTGCATGTACGCGGGATCGGCTGCCATCGCCGCGGTTGGCAGCAGGGAGCAAAGCCCGAGCGACGCGAATGCCGCCCCGGCTCGCACGCCAGTGTTTTGCGCCCCTCGAGTGGCTGTTGCGGGCTCGCGGTGACCATGTGGCCTTGCGGCAGCGGCGACGATGCCAAGCAGAACCCATAGCATTGGCGATACGCTCGCCATCTGCCACGATGGGCTGGCAAGCGCGTCGACCAGGCAGCCGATGACGCCCGCGGCGGCGCCCAGCATGAGCGAGCGGCGCGGCCCGGGGTTCAATAGGGAGGCCTGGCGCAGGGCCTGGCCGAGAATAGTGACTGGAATGGCAAGGAAGATGAGCAGTCCAGGAATCCCGATCTCGGCGGCCATCTGGAGGTAGAGGCTGTGCGCCTGATTGGCCAGCGACGGCCGGATGCGCAATGGACCGATGTCCAGGCCCACGCCGGCATAACGACTCTGTAGCACGGGATAGGATCCGAGCCCATTTCCGGTCCACGGCTCCTGGCGGATCATCCTCATCGCGCCGGCCCAGGCGAGTTTGCGTCCGTGCCAGGAGCTATCGCCGCCAACCGAACGCTGAGAGCAGCACTTGGTCCCGCTGGAAGATTCCGCGCCGCCCGCCGAGTAGGTGGCGGGCGTGGCAACCGTTGCCGCGCGATCGAGAATCGTGGCATGGGGCCAGATCGCGAACAGAAAGCCAACGCTGGATAGAACGAGCAGCGCCGGCGCGATCGCGATCCGCGCCGATCCCGATCGTGTCGCATCGTGACGCTTACCGGTCAGGAGCCAGCAGGCGGCCAGCGTCGCGAGCGCCACCACGGCGCCGGCCCACGCGCTGCGACACTCTGAGACGAGGAGGCCGGCGGCTGCGAAAACCGTGGCTGCCGTTACGACCAGGGGCCGCGAAAAAGGGGTGGGCGCCGCACTGTTTGCGCGGGTGAAAGTCTCGAAAGCGAGCGCTGCGGCGACCGGTAAGATTGCCAGCATGAACGATCCAAAGAGCTGGTGATCCCCGAACGGGCCGCCGGCCCCGGCGCCAGACTCGCGGTATTGAGCAAAGCCGATCAACGGGACCGCAATGCATGCGATCAACAGCGTGCCGGCAATGGCGTCCAGCGCGGCGCTACGGCGCGCGTGGTGCGCGATTGCGAAGTAGATCGTCGCGCCCGCGGCGAATCGCAGCAGCTCTTGCGCGCCCATGACAAGACTCGGGCTGCTCGTCAGCGACGCGGCCCCTACGACAAGGAACAGCACAACCGGCAGGTTGATCTCGCTGCTGAGGAAGGAGAACGCCCGCCTGAACACGCCGGCGCTCCAGTTGGCTTTGGCGATCTGGACGGCTAGAAGGAGAATGGCGCCAGTCTCTAGAAGTGCGGCACCGAGCGTTGGGTTCCGAACGCTTACCTGCGCGCAAACGAGCGGAATCATTGAGATCAGGGCGACCGTGATGACGATGACGGGGTTGTGGATGATCGAGCCAATCCGATTGCTGATCGCGGACACGGGCTGTGCTCCGATCTGGCCGCAGGCGAGGGCGGCCGGTGCGAGTCAACATGTTGCCGGATATTGCGACGAACTACAGGGGATTGAAGGAAGTCGGGGTGACAGGACTTGAACCTGCGACATCTAGTTCCCAAAACTAGCACTCTACCACTGAGCTACACCCCGGGCCTGAGCTATTATATTCGACGGCCGGCCTAGTGTCAAGGTGCGGGCGCACGCCTCTTCAGGCGAACGTGCAAACAGACGCCCGCGGCCCTCGGCCGCGGCGCGCTGCAGAT
>DATGJU010000055.1:0-2830 GCA_035295045.1 Chthonomonadaceae bacterium | reverse complement strand
CACGTCAACTACTTCGAGCACATTATTCGTAACGATGACGAACTTAACCGAATACGCGGGTACATTATGAACAATCCAGGGCGCTGGGCCGAGGATGACGAGAATCCGGAGAGAAGGAATCCGTGATATTCACTCTCACTGAATCCGTCGTAGAATCCGCCGCCCTGTCCTGGCTCGAAGCCCTCGGCCACACGGTCCTCCACGGCCCGGGCATCGCCGCGGGCCAGCCCGCCGCCGAGCGCAGCGACCCAGCGCGCGCGTCGTAATCCTCGAAGGCCGCCTCGGCCACTAACTCGCCCGTCCCAACCCCGGCCTGGCCGCCCAAGCCCCGGACGATGCCTTCCGCAAGATCACCCGCCCGACCGCCCATGGCCGCACACCAGCGCCTGAGCCGCCCCGCACCACTGAGCCCGGGGAATGCAATCGAATGCCCGGCGCACTATCTCCCCCAGAATTGGGGGCCGGGGGACGCAATCCAGAACCGGGGCGGGCACACCCCGACCGCCAGCGCCTTAATCCCTCAGGATTGGGGGCCGGGGGCGCGACCCGACCTCCAGCGCACTATCTCCCCCAGAATTGGGGGCCGGGGGCGCAACCCGATTCCCAGCGCACTAACTCCCCCAGAATTGGGGGTCGGGGGGCGCGACCGCGGGCCGCTAGGCCGCCAACAGACCCTCCAGCACGTCGTCGCAGACGATCGTCTGCTCGCGCGCGGGGCCGACGGACAGCGTCCCGATCCGCGTGCCGCACAGCTCCTGCACCCGGTCGACGAAGCGGCGCGCGTTCGCCGGCAGGTCCGCGACCGTCGCCGCGCCGGAGACATCCTCCCGCCAGCCCGGCAGCTTCTCGAAGACCGGCGTGATGTCCGTGCGGAACGAGAGGTCAGTCGGGAGCTCCGTCAGCGTGTCGCCGGACGCCGTGCGGTAGGCCGTGCAGACCCGCACTGTGTCGAGGCCGGCCAGCACGTCCAGATGCCCCAGCGAGAGGCAGGTCAGGCCGTTCACGCGCGTGGCGTAGCGCAGGATCACCGTGTCCAGCCATCCGCAGCGGCGCGGCCGGCCCGTCGTCGTGCCGTACTCGTGGCCGCGCTCGCGAATGTAGTCGCCCGTCGCGTCCAGCAGCTCCGTCGGGAAGACGCCCGCCCCCACGCGCGTCGTATAGGCCTTCGCCACGCCGATCACCGCGTCTATCGCCGTCGGCCCGACGCCCGTGCCGATGCAGGCGCCGCCCGCCGTCGGGTGCGACGAAGTGACGAACGGGTACGTGCCGAGGTCCAGGTCCAGCAGCGTCCCCTGCGCGCCTTCGAACAGCACGCCGCGGCCCGTCGTGGCGACCCGGTGGACGAGCGGCGCCGTGTCCTGGACGAAGGGCGCCAGCTTCTCCGCGTATCCGGCGTACTCCGAATAGAGCGGCTCGAAATCGAGCGCGGCAACGCCGTGCACTTTCGTCAGGAGCGCGTTCTTCTGCTCCAGCACCGCTTTGAGCCGCTCGCGGAACCGCGGAGGATCGATGAATTCGCCCATCCGGATGCCGATGCGCGCCGCCTTATCGGTGTAGGCCGGCCCCACGCCGCGCCCCGTAGTGCCGATCTTGCCGTCGCCCAGGCTCTCTTCGGCAAGGCTGTCCAGTATCCGGTGGTAGGGCATTATCACGTGCGCGCCGGTGGAGATGCGCAGGTTGTCGAACGAGAGTCCGCGCGCCCGGTGCCCGTCGATCTCGCGGACCAGCTCTCCGGGATCGATCACGACGCCGTCGGCGATGACGCAGGTGAGGTGGGAGTAGAGGATGCCGGACGGCACGAGGTGGAACTTGTACAGCTCCGAGCCGACCGTTACGGAGTGGCCGGCGTTGTTGCCGCCGCCGAACCGCACCACCAGGTCGGCATGCGGCGCAAGGTAGTCGACGATCTTGCCCTTGGCCTCGTCGCCCCACTGCGCCCCGACCACAACGATGTTCGCCATTTTATCGCCCTCCGGACCCTGCGGCGAGGCTCGTCGCAAGGCAACGAACCTCCCTTTTCCCTCTGCCAGGCCGCGTCGAGGGGATTCGGAGGCGATAGTAACTCAGACAAACAGAAAGGGCAGCGAACCTGCCCCGGAATGACCTGGCAAACACCCGGATAGTATAAGATGCATCCCGCCGTTTGTCAAGGGACTCCGTTGCAATCCGACGGAGAGGAATACAGATAGCGACCGGCGAAATAGCCTTCATTGCGTTCAGGATCGCCCATCTGTGGCGAATGCGCGGCTGTCGACAACCGGTCGGCGGCCGTCGATTGCTAATGCGCCGGCAACGGCTCGGCCGGGTCTGCCAGCCCGTGCGGTGGAGGGAGGAAGCTATGCGAAGACGGAACCATTTGGGGCTTGCCGTGATCGCGGCCGTCGCCGGAGCGGCGCTGACGGGCTGCGGCGGAGGGTCCGGCGGATCGACGCCGGCCGACCCGCTGGCGAGCGGGCGCGCGGCGCTCAACCGGCTCGCCGGCTCCCAGACCGCCGCCGACGCGCCTACCCTGCAGTCCATCCTCGACCAGTTCCAGAAGGCGCTCCAGCAGCAGCCATCCAGCTCCGAAGCCCACTTCGGGGTCGCGCTTTGCATGGCGGGGCTTGCCGGCGACGAGCTGGACGGCGGTCCGTCGAGCATTGAGCTGGCCAGCTCGACCGTCGCGCGGCCCGGCATGTCGAGCGGCGGCGCGCTCGCAGCAGCCGGCGGCGGAAAGGCCGGACCGAGCGCCGGCGGCCCCGGCGCCACGCCGCCTCTGCCGTCGCCGCCCGCGAACGGAGACGTGCCTCCCGCGCCGGACGGCCATACGCTGCCGCCGCAGCCGCTCCCG
>DATGJU010000054.1:0-4436 GCA_035295045.1 Chthonomonadaceae bacterium | reverse complement strand
CAGACGATACCAGGCATCACCGGCGGCGCGCTGGATTCGGACGAGGGCAGCCCGGGACCTATCATGATCCAGGGCGACCACGGCCGGATCGAGTTTCGCAAGGTCGAGGTCACGCCGGCGGAGTAGGCCAACGGCTATGTCCGGCGACCGAGGTCGCGGCTGGCAAAGGCGCGAAGTCGGCCTCCGCCGACTCTACGTCGAGTGCGCGGAGGGGCACTTCGTGACCTTGGCAGGCGCGGTTTCAACCGCCAGGCTTGGGGCGGCGAGAACGGAATGACCCTGTCGATGGACGGAAGCGGCCGGGTGCGCGGGTGTGAGGGCCTGCAGGAGCAGCAATGAGGGAAGATTCAAAGGATGGGGCGGGAGCCTTGCCGGCCGATGGATCGCCGGCTGTGAGCCGGAGGACATTTGTCGCGGGCGCCGCTCTCACTGCCGCGGCTACGGTGACTGTCGGCGCGGAGGCAGCCCCATCCCGCAGGCATCGGGCCGCGGCCGATCCGGTGCGCATCGCGGTAGTCGGCGCGGGCGGGCGCGGCGCGGACAACTTGCGCGACCTGCGCGACACCGACTCCGTGATCGTCGCGCTGTGCGACTGCGACGCCAGGCGCGCCGCCGATTCGTTCCGCGCCTACCCGAAGGCGGCGCAGTTCTCCGACTGGCGGCGAATGTTCGACCATGCCGGGGATTTCGACGCGGTCCTCGTGGCGACCCCCGATCACAACCACGCCATCGTCTCGATCGCGGCCATGAAGCTCGGCAAGCACGTCTACTGCGAAAAGCCGCTGGCGCACAGCGTTTGGGAGGCGCGGCAGATGGCGAAAGTGGCTGCCGAGACGAGGGTGGCGACGCAGATGGGCACGCAGGGCCACGCCTTCGAGGGCACGCGCCAGGCCGTGGAGGTGGTCCGGTCCGGCGCGATCGGCGAGGTAGCCGAGCTGCACGTATGGACCGACCGGCCGGCCGGCTGGTGGGCGCAGGGCATCGTCCGCCCGCCCGATACTCCGCCCGTTCCGGAGGGGCTGGATTGGGACGTCTGGCTCGGCCCCGCGCCGCGCCGCCCGTACAATCCGGCCTACGTCCCCTTCACGTGGCGGGGCTTCTGGGACTTCGGCACGGGCGCGATCGGCGACATGGGCATTCATAACCTGGACACGGCGTTCTGGGCCCTCGGCCTCGGCGCGCCGACTACCGTGCAGGTAAAGGAGTGCTCGCCGGCGATCGGCAGCGCCGAAATGAAGGAGACCGCGCCTCTGGCCAGCGTGATCGAGCTTCAGTTCCCGGCGCGCCAGAGTATGCCGGCCGTGAAAATGACCTGGTACGACGGCGGCAAGCTACCGCCGGAGGAGCTGTTCCAGGGCGAGCCGCGGATCAGCAAGGACGGCGGCTCGCTGATCGTCGGCAGCAGGGGCACGCTCTTTACCCGCACCTGGCACGGCGGCGAGACGAAGAGCGACTGGTTCGTGCTGCTGCCCCGCAAGCAGTTCCTCGACTACGTGCCGCCACCGCCTTCGCTGCCGCGCACGAAGAGCCACCACGATGAGTGGGTCGACGCATGCCGCGGCGGGGCCGCCACGCAGTCGCCGTTCGAGTACGCGGCCGTCCTGACGGAGTCGCTGCTGCTCGGCAACGTGGCGCTGCGCACCGGGGCGAAGCTCGACTGGGATGCGACGAGAATGCACGCAAGTGGCTGCCCGGAGGCGGACCGGTACCTTCGCCCGCAACTCCGCAAGGGCTGGAGGCTATAAGAGTTAGGGTCTATCAACGACGGCCTGAAGAGGCGAGGTATAGACGAACATGCTCCGGCGGACATTTCCTGGTTTCCTTACTTCCTACCATCCTTAGAAAAAGCCGTGAATCCAACGCGTTCAGGAGAGTTGCATGGAGCATGGAGACTTAACAGGCAGGATCATCGCGGCAGCAATCGACGTGCATCGGGCGTTAGGGCCCGGCTTTCTAGAGTCGATCTATGAACGTGCGCTCGTCATGGAACTGCGGCGGCGGAGATAGCCGTACAATCGCAGATTCTCTAAGGAATGTAGGAATAGAGGAAGACAGGAAGGGAACGCGGGCGAAGCTGTGGATGATTGCGGTCCGCTGCAACGGGGTGGGGGCAGAGTCGTCATGATGGCAAAGGTTTCAGGGGAGCAGGTCCAGGTCTATCTGGAGCAGTCCTATCTGCTGGTTTCCGGGCTGATCCCGGACGATGTGTCGCGGGCGGCGGAGGCGGCGATGTGGCGGCTGCTCGGTCTGCGGCCTGACGATCCGGCGGGCTGGTCATCCGTCAGCGTCGCCCACCAGTCCTACGACAGCCCGGAGCTGGTGGCCTGCTATACGCCGGAGTTGCTGGCCGCGGCCGCGCTGCTGGACGGCGAGCCCACGCCTCTCACGGCGCCGAAGCGCGCCTACGCGATCAATGTCTTTCCGACCGCCGATCCGTGGCAATGGCCGAAGCCGCACATTGACCACGCGATCAGGGAGCACGGCCACAAGACGTTCCCGCGCGCCTTCCGCATTGCCGCGATGACCTTCCTTAGCGACGTGGAGCCGTACGGCGGCGGCACAGTGGTCTGGCCCGGCTCTCACGTCCTGTTGGAGCGGATCGCCCGCGCCGATCCCGCGCGCTGCGAGAGGATGTGGGCGCTCAACCAGGAGCTGCCAAACATCGCGCTCGGCGATCCGGTCGAGACGACGCCTCGCCGCGGCGACGTGCTCTTCTACTCCTACCTGTGCGCCCACGCCGGCAGCCGCAACACGAGCGGCCGGCCGAGACTGGCGCTCAACGCGAAGTGGTAGACGAAAAGTGATACGGCGTGGCGACGGAAAGAGGCGCGTGTGCAATCGCAATCGTACTTGTCGCCAGCATATATGAATATACCGTCGTTCGGCGCTCGTATAAGGGTACAGGGATAGACTACTACCTTGGCCATGCGTCAGATTTCCTGTTCCAGCACGCCGCGCGCCTAGAAGTATCCGGCATATTCTCCGGCAGCGGATCGCAAATCAGGCGTCGACTGAAACTCAAGTCGCGGCAGGTGGAACGATCCATGAATTCGGGCCTGCCTGCAATCGTCGTTATCGTGGAATTCGGGAAGCCGTCTGCAGAGGTGAGTCGACGATGAACCAGGAACTGATGACGTCGATTGAGAGCAATCACACGCTCGCGATGGAGTATGCAGAGAGTGCGCACGAGGCGAGGCGACGGGGCGATTCTGCCGGCGCGAGTCAGAAGTTCGCCGACGCGTTTCTCTTGGAGAAGCAGGCGGCGGAAGCCATGGCTCCCTTTGTCGATATCGAACCGACACGCTCCATTCTTTTGCGCAGCGCGGCGTCGCTGGCGTTGGAATGCAAGCGTGACGACGAGGCAGAGCGATTGGCTTGCCTGGGACTTTCCGGCACGCCGCCCGTCGATATCAAGACGGAATTGCGCGATGTCTTAATGATGATCTGGAAGCCGGCAACTCGATAGCAGGCATGCACTTCCTCGTTTCCTTTGCAGCGCTCGTGGCTGGCTATTTGCGCAATTAGTGATAGAGTTAACAGGACCGCCCCTATATCATTCGTCCGGCCGCAATCGGAGATTGAATTGGCTGTTTACATCTTTCAAGACGATCCGGATAGCGATGGCCAATGGTTACGTGATGCGAAGCAAACCGGCAATGCGCGATGGAATCTAAGAGGCGCCGAAGAGTCGCTAATCGAATCGGGCGGGACAGCACTCTTTTGGATACCATTCTCCGGCGTCCCAAACAGCGACTTGGTGCGCGGGATTCACGCCTGGGGTCGAATTGACAAGAGACCGTATCTCGATCCAGATTCCGAGGGGACGTACAAGGTCGATGTCGCTAACTTCCGAATGCTCGAACAGCCCTTACCAGTACGCGAGATTCGCCGAAGCAATCTTTTGGCAAATCTAGATATATGGCAGGATCCGCACGCCCACAGGGTCTTCGTCATTACAGGTGTACAGTTGCAGGCGTTGCG
This sequence comes from Chthonomonadaceae bacterium, assembly GCA_035295045.1. Lineage (GTDB taxonomy): Bacteria > Armatimonadota > Chthonomonadetes > Chthonomonadales > Chthonomonadaceae > DATGJU01. The sequence continues at coordinate 455 of DATGJU010000054.1, read as the reverse complement.
CGGTCTGAGACCCGAGATGTCGAAGTGAGCACCGAGTAGTCACCAGTTTGTCAAGACACACAACTAGGCATGCATAGACGAAGATTCTTGCAGGGCGCGGCGGCGGCCGGCCTTGCCGGACTGACAGGCTCGGCACGAGTGGCCGCGGAAGTCCCGGCGCAGGGCGCGAAGCTGCGGGGCGTCAACCTGGGCGGGTGGCTGGCGCTGGAGAAGTGGATCGCGCCGGATGCCTTCGCGGGAACGGAGGCGCCGGACGAGTACACGCTGAGTGAAACCCTTGGCGCCAGGGCGGCCGACCGGCTGAAGCGCCATCGTGAGTCCTGGATCACCGCCGACGACTTCAAGTGGATCGCGGCGCGCGGCCTGAACGCGGTGCGCATTCCCGTAGGTTACGGCGTGCTAGAGCCCAACCCGCCCTATGTGCCCGCCGCAGACACTCTCGACTGGGCCTTTCG
>DATGJU010000053.1:0-2930 GCA_035295045.1 Chthonomonadaceae bacterium | reverse complement strand
GAGCCATCCGGCCGGGAGCGCGGCGTTTGCGCAATACCACAGCTCCGGTACGGCGGCTCGAATGCGCGCGCTTGGCAGCGCCGCGCCGTCGGGCACCGCGTAGGCGTCCGGCTCGACGCCGAGCGCGTCTCGCAGCCACTCCCGGCCCATTACCAGATCGTCGCAGACCTCGCCTTCCGTGAGGAGGTCGATATTGCGATGGGACCAGCCGTGGTTCTGCACGTCGACGCCGGCATCGATCAGTTGGCGGAGGTCGGCCCGCGTTAGCGTACGGAGGAAGCCGGGTATTTCCGGATCTTCCACTTCGAGCGCGAGCGCGATTTTGGCCAAATAGCAGCGCACCGAAGCTTCGTCCGCAAGCGCGCGAATCTGCTCCTTGCACGCCCGCCGGAAGTGGCCGCGCTCATCCGCCAGGCCGAGCTGGTACTCACGGCCCCTCCAATCCACCCTCGTGATACGCGTCCGGTCGAGGAGGCAGCTCAGCTCGATCAGCTCGTACGGCCTTCCGGCCACGATATAGGAGGGATTCACGAATAGCGTGACGCAATGGCCGAAGCGCCGCGCGAGCGCCGCCGCCTCGGCGGAGGCGACGGTTGCGTCGTCAATAGTCAGCGCGTCGCCCAGCCCGGCATGGGCCTGGGCGCGCGAGACCAGCGGCTTCTCCCGTGACCGAAGGAAGTCCGTAAGCCGCTCCTTATCCACGAGGCTTCGATGCGCGAACCGATTCGCGTCGAGACAGGTCACCGCGCCATGTATGACGGATATAGATCCCACCATCCGGTCTCCAGCGCGAGGATATTGCTCCAAGCGGCTCATGATGATCGCGAGGGTACACAGGGCAGCAACGTGACCACGTTAGTAACGCAGGGGTATATACGAATTATACCCGTCCGAGCGGCTGCAGCGTGGCGGCGACGATTGTGCCACAATAATTCTTGAGCGAGAGAGCGCTCTCACGGAGCCGAGCGCAGCCTTCGGCGCCGGTCCCGAACCGCCTCGTAATCCATGCCACGCCTTCCATTCAAATCCACGCAATCGGCTCCCGGCGCGCAACGGGTCTCGGACCGGCAGCTAATCGTGGCCTGCCTCAAGGGAGACCAGGCGGCCTGGAACACGCTGATCGACCGTTACGCGGCGCTCATCTACTCCACCTGCCTGCGCGCGGGCCTGGCCGGCGCGGACGCCGAGGACGTGGTCCAGGATGTCTGCGTGATCCTGGTCGACCACCTGGCAGACGTGCGGGACGATGCCAGGCTGTCGAGCTGGCTGATCTCGACGACACGGCGCGAGGCCTGGCGCCTCCGGCGGAGGAATGGTCTGGCGCTGGCATCGGAGATCGGCGACGAGGATTGGTCTCTCGACGGCGGGGAGAGCCTTTTCGGGCATGCCGGCGATTCGCCCGAGCGGGAGCTGATCGCGCTGGAGGAGGAGCAGATGGTGCGGCGCGGACTCGAGCTGCTGCCCGATCGCTGCCGCAAGCTGCTTTCGCGATTGTACGGGACGGATAACGCGCCCAGCTACGTGGAGATCGCCGCCGAGCTCGAAATCGCGGTCGGAAGTGTTGGGCCGACGCGCGCGCGCTGCCTCGAGCAGCTCCGCAAACTGCTGGGCGATCTGGGTTATTGATTTCCCGGCTGGCAATGTATTTTTGGGTCGCGAGCGTCCCTCTCATTTGTAAGGGGGTGGAATTGTGAAGCGCTGTGGCATAACCTTCGAGACGCTTGCAGACTTTCACGACGGGCGCGCGGACGCGGAATCGGCGGCGCGCGTCCGCGAACACGTTGACGCCGGTTGTACCCAGTGCCGCGAGACGCTCGCGTGGATCGAGCGCGCGGGCGGCACGATGCGGGACGCGGCGCGCCATCCGGTGCCTGAGCGGCTCCTCGACCGGATGCACGCGGTCTACGCCGAGCGATTCCGGCAGCCGGCGCGACGCTCCCTGATGGCCTGGCTTACGTTCGACGGCCGCGCGACACAGATGCCGGCAGGCGCGCGCGGAACGCCCGGACCGGCGATCCAGCTGAACTACAGTACGGAGGAGCACGACGTCGAGATCTGGGAGGAGCCGACGGCGGAGGGGCGCTGGTACGTGATCGGACAGGTGCTCCCGCGGGAAGGCGAGGGCACGCTCACGCCTTCGGAGGTTTCGCTGACCGATCGCGACGGGGTTACGCGCTTGGTCGCGCCGGCCATGCCGGAAGTGCATTTGCCGTCCGTGGCGGCCGGCCCGTACACGATGGTGTTCAAGCTGGCCGATGCAAATATAGTGATCTCTGACCTGGTCGTTGGTGGCGGCGAGTAGGCAGACGTGTCGACCGAATCGCTCTGTGAACAGCTTCTTGCCGCGCCGGACGACGCGTCCCGGGGGACGCTGCTGGAGGAGGCCGCCCGGACCGCGGACTGCCTCGCCTATCTGCTGGAGACGGCACGAGACACTCTTGCCGCACAGCCCGCTTACGCGTCACGGCGTGCAGAGCTCGCGATCGCCATCGCGGACCGGCGCGACGATGCACGCGGAGCGTCGGCGGCATGGCGGCTCCACGCGCAGGCGCGCCGAGCCGAAGGCGCGCACGCGGAGGCGGAGCGGGCGCTGCAGATGGCGTCCACGCTCGCCGCGAGCGCCGGCGAGCGGCTGCTGGCCGCGCAGGCGCAGATCGGTCGCATCGACTCGCTCGGCTGGCTGGGCCGTTACGACGAGGCGGCGGCCCTCGCGCGGCGGCTGGAGCGGGAGCTCCTGGCGCTGAACGCCCCGCAGGATGCCGCCATGGCGCTCGTGAACCTGGGCAGCCTGCATTACCGCCGCGACCAGTACGATCAGGCGCTGCGCTGCTACCGGCGCGCGCTTGGCGACCTCGCCGGGACAGGGGACGCTCTGGCGACCGCCCGCATCGAGGCGAATATCGCGAACGTGCTTGTCGAGCTGAACCGCG
>DATGJU010000052.1:0-12662 GCA_035295045.1 Chthonomonadaceae bacterium | reverse complement strand
CGTCCAGGGCGGCGTTCCACTCATGCCGGACCCGCCGGCCCGCATTGCCGCGCTTGCGGCGCATCGGCGCCTGGCGGAAACCCCGGAGGTCATACTGATTGCGGACGAACTGCGCACCGCGGTGGCGATCGCCGCCTCGCTGACCTGGGCCCGCGTCGCGGGAATCGCCGTGGAGCGGGAGGCAGGCGAGGCTGCCACGCCGGCGGTCCCGACCGTTACCGGCGTCGCCGGCGTCCTGCGCGCCGCCACGGACGACGTGCTCGTGCTGGTGGACGCGACGCGCGGCGTGGTGCTCGTCGACCCCGATCCGGTCTACCTCGCGCAGTACACGGCGGAGCACGACCGGGTAGCGCCCAAGAACCGCATCTATCTGGACGAGCAGCACCTCCCCGCGCAGACGCTGGACGGCCGGACGATCACGGTCATTGCGGACGCGTCGGCCGGCATTGAGGGCGCGTTACGATCCGGCGCCGACGCGCTCTATTATGCCCCGCCGGTCGTCTTCGGTCCCGACGATCTGCGTCGCCATCTACGGGACATCCTGACTATCGGGGCCGGCAAGCCGCTCTTCGTGCCCTACAATCCATCGGCGCCGCTCCAGCCACTTCTCGAAGCCGCCACTCACGCGGATCTAACCCTCATCGTCTCTCCGACTCACGGCGCCGTGCTGCCCGATCGTGAGGATGTCCGTAGGTTGGTCCAGGAATCCGAGGCCATCGAAAGCGAATGTGCAAAGCACGATATCATCTGTGCCCTGCCCCGTGTCGCAACGGAAGTCGATCTTCGCGTCGCGGAAGCGGCATTCGACGACGCACTGGAGACGCAGTTAGAGGGGCTCGCCGCCGCCGGCGTGACGCGGCTTGTGGCCTCGGGCGATTGGGGCTTGGACCAACTCTCCGAGCTCGCGGATCTATGCGCCGCGGCAAGCGCATTTCTGATGCCGGTCGTTGCGACGGTCGGCGCGGGTGGAATACCCGCCCAGTTCGAGCAAGTCTTACGGTATCTCCTTGGCAGTGGTGTAACGATGTTGTTGGTCGACCCGGTGAACGCGGCAGCAGCGAAGACTGCGATGCGCAGTCTGAGCAATACAGAGTGCAAATCGGCACTTGCGCTGTATCTCAATTGGTAGTGCAATGCACTTTTCCGGAGCGGGCACATCGTCTATGGCCATTGCGCCTTTCCGCCAGGTAGCGGGACTTAATACAATCGGTCAGGCGGGTATGGTAGAATTCAGAAATGATCGACCAAGTGCTTATGGCAATTAAAGATGCATTTCACCCCCACGATGTCGAGAACCACCTCGTCGAGCGCGGAGGGCGCGTTTTTGGCTCCGTTCGCGTCATTGGTTCTGCAAATTTCGACGCGCTCGATGACATTCGCCGGCAACGACTTCTTTGGCAGCAGTTGCGAGGCAGGTTAAAAGCAGAGGCGGTGCGCGTCGGCCCGGTCACCCTCGAGCCAACGAACCGTGGCTAGGACCATCGGCGCACTCAGTGCCGCGCGATCCAGTATTCGCCAAAGTCTGGACACTTTGAGGTAATCGCTACCGGGCCTCATGGAGCAATTCGTTCAGAGCGCCAATCCTCCGTCCCCGTGGCGAACAACAGGCTCTGTCTACCAATACACGCGATTTGAGACGCTCCGTGGTATGTTGGGTGGCGCGGTCATTGACACGTCGACACGCTCGCCACGCCTCGGTGATCTCTGGGCAACCTCATCCTTTCATATGAACGATTCTCAGGAATTCGTTCGGGGCAAGGAAGTATTGCAATTCGCAATATCACAATTGCCCGATGACGGCGTGCGACGAAGAATGGGATTGGCGCTCAAGGACTCGAATGGTCTAGATGTTTATTGCGCATGTTTCTCGAGCGTTGACGACGACCTCAGCCAGTGGCGGGGTTACGGTGAAAATGGTGCAGGCGTCTGCCTGGAATTCGACCTTTCCGGCCTGCTAAACTCGATCAACGGTGTGGGGTATTGGGTTATCTACGGGAGGCCAACCGATCAAGTAATACAGACGACTGTGGCGACCGGTCTAGTGCAATACATCCATGACGCAATTACAAACTTGCTTCCCGACCCAACGCCCGATGCTGTCTTCAACGAAATCCGGGAGCAATTGGTAGAGATTTGGCCAGCTCTCGCCCTTGCATTCAAACACTCGGCATTCACCGCCGAGGCAGAGTTCAGAATTGTATACTCGGCGGCGATAGGCGATCCGGCACCTGTATGCTTCCGGCCAGCGCCGGTCGTACCGTTTGTAAAGCTAAAGATACGCGGCGGCGTACAGCTGCCCATAAAATCGATACGACTAGGTCCAGCAGTCAGTACCGAACTTAACTGTTTGAGCTTGCGCCTTGCCTTGGACAGGCTTGGCTTATCGCAAGAGTGATATTCCCTACCTGCCTCGGTAATGAGTTTTTGGTGGCGATCGTCGGTACGTTTGCCGTGCAGCGAGGAACCACGCTGCAGCCACCGACATCTATGGTTGCGAACATGCCAATCACGGTTCTCATCGCCCTCGACGCCGACGATCCGGACGCGCAGCCATTCCGCGATGCGGTCGCCGCCAATCCGGAGCTGACCGGCCGCGTGGAGCTGCGCTTCGGGCGCGGGGCGGCGCTCGATGCTGCGCTGCCGGACGCCGACGTGGTCGTCTGCGGCAACCTGTCGGCGGAGCAGATCGCCGCGGCGCCGCGATTGCGCTGGATCAGCTTCTGGAGCGCGGGAATGGACGGCAAGGCCACGCCGCAACTCCGGGACCGCGGCGTCCGCTTGACGAATGCGAGCGGCGTGCACGGCGCGAATATCGCGGAGCATGTGATGTGCTTCATGCTGATGTTCACGCGGCGAATGGAGACGCACTTCCGGTCGCAGCTCGCCGGCCACTGGGAGCGCGGCCTGCCTGCAAATAAGGCTGGCGCAGACGAGCTCACCGGCCAGACGCTCGGTATCGTCGGACTGGGCCGGATCGGCGAGGCGCTGGCGGTGCGCGCGCACGCATTCGGCATGCGCATTATCGGGGCCAAGCGCGACCCTTCCGTGCGCCACGGCAACGCGCCTATCGACGCCACGTTCGGATACGAGGGGATTCCGCGCCTCCTTGCTGAATCGGACCATGTCTGTATCGCGCTGCCGTTCACGCCGGAAACGGATCGGCTCTTCGATGCAGCCATGCTCGCGCACTTCCGCGCGTCCGCCTATCTCTACAACATCGCGCGCGGCAAGATCGTGGACGAGTCCGCTCTGATCGATGCGCTGCGCGAGGGCCGGCTCGCAGGCGCCGGCCTGGACGTATTCGATAAGGAACCGCTTCCGCCTGACAGTCCGCTCTGGACCATGCCGAACGTGCTGATCACGCCGCACACGGCCGGCATCACTCCGCACTACTTCGGGCGGACCGCCGAGCTCTTCGCCGCGAACCTGCTGCAGTTCGCGGCCGGCGAGCCCCTCCACAATCTCTACGATCCGGCCCGCGGCTACTGAATGGCGGCTATGCTATAATCAACCATGAATGAGCGCCAGTTCGTCGATAAGAAGCGCGCCGATTGGGATCTGCTCTCGGGGTTGATCCGACGTGCCAGCGGCCGCGGCGGCGTACGCGTGCTCAATCGCGACGAGGTGCGCGAGCTCGGGCCGCTATACCGGCGGATATCCTCCGACCTCGCCTATGCGCGGCTCCACGCCACGAACCGGGACCTGATCGCCCATCTGAACGGCCTGGTCGGGCGGGCTCACGCCCTCATGTTCGAAGCCGAGCGGCCGCGTTCGGCCGGCCAGTCAATCGTCCACTTCTACGTCCATGAATTTCCGGCCGTGCTTCAAAGACGCGTCGGCTACTTTCTTACGGCGATTCTGATCGCCGCCGTAGGTTTCATCTTCGCCTATTGGCTAGTCATCACGCATCCGGACAAGAGCGACCTGTTCATTCCCGGCGCCGACCTTCGGGAGGCCGCAAAGGCATGGCAGGCCGGCAAAGTCGTCGATCCGGGCCACATCGCTCAGGCCGGAATGCTGATGACCCACAACCAGACCGTCGGAATGTTCGCGTTCGGCAGCGGTCCGGCGCTGGGCATCCCGTCCGCCTACATGATGTACAGCACCGGCACGATGCTGGGCGCATTTTCGGCGCTGATGACGCAAGCGCACGCGCACAAGACGTTTTGGCCCGGTATCCTGCCGCACGGATTTGCCGAGTTGACCGCGATCTTCATCTGCGGCGCTGCCGGGATGCTAATCGGCATGTCGCTGCTCTTTCCGGGCCGGTATACACGCGTAGAGTCGCTGAAGCGCGGCGGCCGCGACGCCATCAAGCTAATGCTGGGAACCGTTCCTCTGTTCATATTTGCCGGTATCATCGAGGGTACCTTCTCACACCTGCCGCTGCCAGGTTGGGTACGCCTGGCCTTCGCCGGAATCAATGGCGTGATCTGGTATCTGTATCTTTTCTTACCGCGGCCACCCGGATCGATCGTCGACTCGGATGCCGATCCAGCCTGAGGACGGGAAATCGGGTGTTCGGTGTTCGGGTGTCAGAGGGCTGGCTTCTGGCGGCCGTCGGCCGAATAGCCGGAACGCCGGAGGACTTGCACACTCTGCAGGTGCGGGGAACTAGCGCCTGAAGGGCCGCGTACAATGGACGTACTGGGGCCGACACGAGCCGTCCGATCGTCAATTCCCTCTGGAGCCAACGCCGAATGACCGAACCGGAATCGGAACGATCCGCGTCGCGCCTGCTGGCCGAAATCCGCGCCCGGTATCCCGACGCGCCGTTCCTTGCATTGGGCCAGACGGTGTTCTGGGACGAGCCGGTAAAGGCGGTCCTGCGGCGCCTCCTCGACCAGCACGAGCTCGGCGGCCGGATGCTCGTCGGAGTTCACGATACCGACTACTTCGCAAAGGCGCGCGTCCGCCGGCCGGGAGGAACGGGCAGCCGCTTCGCGCTTATGCCGCACAACGACGGCACGACGAAGGACCTCTGGTCGGCCGCGGGCGAAATCTCGACGCTGTTCGGAAGCGAGACGTTCCCCTCCCGTCACGCCCTCATCCAGTTTGGCGTCCCGTTCGAGCGGCTCGCGAAATCCTGTGAGCAGGGACGCCAGGCATTCCTGGACGAGGTCACGGAGGCCTGGGGCTGGCGCGGGCTCGTCTACACCGGCTCGCGCGATCGCATCGTCAATACGATACCGCTCCGCGAGGTCGGCCCGGCCATTCTCGAAATGCTGGCCTGGGGGTTCGATAACGGCGTCTCGCAGGTGCTGCCGTTCTGCTGTCAGCAGGAGGCCCGCCGCGTAAGCGACACCATCCTCGGCTGGTGTCGCCGGTATCTGGACGAATATCCTGACGGCTATCTCACGGACCTGTTCCAGTACTGCCTCCCCCGCCTCTACGAGCTGCTGATGCTGCGGCAGCCGGAAGGCATCGAAGTCACAAGCACCACGGCCCTCCTCCGCTTAGCGCCGGATACCGCTCATTTGCCAAGGTTCAAATTCGTCCACCTGTTCCTCGATCCGGCGACGCGGCAGGCGGCGCGAGCAGCGTACGACAGCGCAGTCAGCGGATCCGAAATCTACACGCTCGACAAGTTCGGCGCGGGCGCGCTTCCGTTCGACGTGATCCTTCCCGACCGCGGACGCGGCACGCTTCGCGTCATCGATCGCGTGGTATTCGTCGAGACGCGGCAGCCGGTCGCAATCGGCCTCAAGCGACCCGTGACGTCCATCGCCGAGCTCGCGGACGTGCTCTCGTCGCGTCTGGGCGGCGACATCACGCTCGTCGGCAAGGCGGTCACGCTGGTCTCGATGCTTGCGCAGGAGTTCATCTTCGTATTCAACGAGGAGGGCTCGCTCTACGTGCGGCGCACTCGCAAGATGAACGACCTGCTCCAGCAGAGCGGCATCGCGCTCGACATGCGGCCGATCCTGCGCATTCGCAACCAGACCTGGTCGGCGCTATCCGCCGGCCAGTGCACGCTGGCGCTGCCGGAGCATCTCGCATCGGCGTTCGGGCGGGCAACGATTACGGCGCCGGAGTTCGCGTCCGAGTGGGAACAGGTCGTAGCGGAGCAGCGCGCGCTCTGCGAGACGCTGGCCGGAATTCGCAAGCCTGCGGCGCTCATCGATTTCCTGTCCCGCCGAGAACCAGGCGCCAACTGGGACGAGCGCCGCGAGGTCTACGCGGCCGCAAAGCGCGATCTCCTGGCCCTGCGTGCAGAGACCGCCGAGCTTCGGCGGCATATCGCGGAAGCCTACGAGCAGATTCGCGCCCTGGGCCGAGAGGCGCAGCAGCTCCAGCGCGAGCGCGGAGCGCATTTCCGCGGCGTGGCGTCGTGGACCGCGGCGGAGTTGGCGCGGCGCGAAGGGTTCCAGCGCGACCTGGACGCAATCGCGGCGAAACGGCGCGCGTTGTGCAGCCGGATCGTGGCGTGGAAGTCGGAGCGGAAGCGCATCGAGCGCGGCGACCCGACATCCGACGCACGCGCGACGCTCGTTCGCATCGAGAACGAGGCCGAGATGGCCCGCCTGAAGATCGTTCGCCACGCGCTCCTCACCGCGGACAGCCTGGCTCATACCAACCACCGTCCATCCGCGTGGTGGATTCCCGTACTGGACCGCAGCGGCGCGGTCTTCCGCGAACTCACCGCGACCACCGCGTTGTACACCGAGCCCCTCGTATCGCAATAGCCACCCAGACTATGGCCCCTCCCGATTCGAACGATCGCCTCATCAATCCGCTGCCGCCGATAATCCAGCGCCCGGTCCATGTTCCGGACACGTTCCGGCTGACGATACTGGCGGGTCTCGTCCTCGCAATGCTCTGTGTAATCGTCGGCAGGCTCTGGTACCTTCAGGTGGCGATGGGAGGCTCGTTCGCGGTGGACGCCAACCGCCAACGGACACGCCCGATCCGCAGGATCGCGGCGCGCGGAATGATCACCGACGCGAAGGGCCGCGTGTTGGCCGCCACGAAACCGCAATACGTCGTCACTGTTCTCCCTCAGGAGATCAGCAAGAATCCCGCCGCCGTCAACATTCTCGCCGCTATCCTCGACGTCCCGGTGGAATCGATCCTGAACAAGCTGACGGATCCGCCGGCGCCCGCTGCCCCCGGACGCAGGGAACGCAAGGCTCCGGCTGGCCCACGCTGGAAGACCGGCGCGGCAGAGCCCATCAAGGTGGCCGACAACCTGGACATGAAGACGGTTACGCAGATCGAGGAGCAGAAGCTGGACCTCGACGGCGTTCAGGTCACGCGCCAGCCGGTGCGATGCTATGTCGAGAGCAAGCTTTGCGCGCACATCATCGGCCGGACGTATCCCATTCCGCCCGACAAGCAGAAGGAATACAAGGCGCGCGGCTATCACGATTCGGATCTTGTCGGCGCGGAAGGGCTGGAGAAGACCTATCAGGAGGAGCTGCGCGGGACCGACGGCGCCGTGTTCGTCACCGTGGATGCGCGGAACCGGATGATCCGGCGCGTGAGCGACACCGCTCCCGTCGCGGGCGACTCGCTGAAGCTTAACATCGATCTGTCGCTGCAGAGGACGGCGTACGTGGCGCTGCAGGACACGCTCGCCCACGGACACCCCGGCTCGGCCGTGGCGCTCGATCCGAACACGGGCGCGGTGCTGGCCATGGTCAGCACGCCCTCGTTCGACATAAACAGCTACTCGCGCGACTTCGCAAAGCTGATGGTCGACCCAACCTATCCGCTTTACAATCGCGTAACGCGCGGCGCGTATCCGTGTGGATCTACATTCAAGCTCATCACCGGCGCTGCCGGGCTGGAGTCGGGCAAGATCACGGACGGAACGCGCATCCACTGCTCGGGCGCCCTGCAGGTCGGCAACCGCACGTTTCGCTGCGATGGCCGCCACGGCGACATCGACATCGAGTCGGCGATCGCCAAATCGTGCGACGTCTACTTCTACAATGTCGGCCTCACGGTCGAGCAGGGCCGCATCGAGGCGATGGCTAAACGCTTCGGACTCGGGGACCGCACCGGCATCGACCTGCCGGGCGAGGCTGCGGGCGTCGTACCCGGTCCGGCGTATAAGCTTCGGCACGGCCTCGATGCGTGGCAGCGCGGAGATACGGTGAACCTGTCGATCGGCCAGGGCTATCTTCAGGTGACGCCGCTGCAGCTTGCGGACTATACCGCCGCGCTCGCCAACGGGGGCACCCTATGGAGGCCGCAGCTCGTGAAGGAGGTTCGCGATTCCGCCGGGAATCTTGTGCGGCGGCCGGATCCGGAGAAGCGCCGAGAGCTCGGCCTGACGCCGAAGCACCGGGACCTGCTCGTGCGAGGGATGGAGCGCGTCGTCGAGCCAGGTGGCACCGCGTCAAATATCGCGATCCCGGGCCTGCGCATTGCGGCCAAGACGGGTACGGCACAGACCGGGATCGGACGAGACAACTCTGTGTTCATCTGCTTCGCGCCGGTCGATCATCCGAAGATCGCGATCGCCGTGCTGATTGAGAAGGTGGGACACGGTAACGAATTTGCCGGCCCGGTCGCGCGCAGAATGCTGCTACAATACTTCGGTCTGAATCCGGATCAAACGCGGACGATGGCCCGACGCTGACCATCGGACCACTCGACCGTATCATCCATTAGGTGGCGATTTCAGGGCTGGCCAAGGCCGAGCGAGAAACCGAAATGATGGCGACGACACGCGAGGATGCGGCGGTCCTGCCGCTGCAGCAGGTCGAGGCGGCGACGGCCTTCGAGGGCTTCGAGCCCGAAGATTTCGCGGTCTTCACGGCTCCGGACTTAGACGAGCGGATGCCGCTGCTGCGGCAGCGGATTACGCCGAAGCTGAAGCTGCTCGCCGCGGGCCTGAGGGACCGGATGAGCGATGTGGCCGAGGAGACGATGTTCCCGCACGTGGCTCTCCACCTGCGCCGCTCCGTCAATCCGCCCGTCGAGACCTGGGCCGCGTTCGCGCGCAACGCCCGCGCGTATAAGCCCTTCGTCCACTACCGCGCCGGATTGAGCGTGGACAAGTTCAAGGTCACTGTCTTCGTCGAGGACTACGCGGACGATAAGCTGCTATTTGCCAGGAATCTCGCCCGAAACGCGAGCGGAATTGCGGCGTGGTGCAAGGCGCATCCGACCATTCATGCCTACGACATTCCAGATCGGAATGGGGAGCCGAGCAGTGGTCATAATCTGACCGCAGCCGCCCTGCGCAGATTTGCGACGCGACTGCAGAATGTGAAGGGACAGCACGCCCGCTTCGCAATCGCATTCGACAAGTCTCACCCGGTAGTCGGCAGCGGACCGCAGTGCATCGACACCGTACTGGAGGCCGCGCGCCAGCTTCGCCCGCTATACGATTGCGGACGCCCGAACTTTCGATACGTATTCACGCCCGAGGAGATTAGGGTTTAGGCAACTTTCGTTCGGCAGCATGCAATCGATGACACGGCTGCCGAATGAAGATTGCCAAATGCCTGAAGCCAACCATGACCGTACCCGAATACATTGCACGTCAGACCGAGCGCGTTGGAGAGGCACTTGCGCACTTCATCGCCACCACGCCGGAGGACCGGCTGGTATGGCATCCGGCCGTCGAGGGGGGAGCGCCGACGCGCTCCATTCTTGAGCAGGCCGCCGAGTGCGTGTCGGTGAACCGACGCATCGCGGCCCTGCTGCGCGGCGCGACCGAGCAGTCCGGAACTCCCCCCGCCGTCAAGTTCGCGAACGGCCAGGACGCGCAGGAGCAGGTGGTCATCAGCGCCCGCGAGCTGGCGGCCGCGATCGGCTCCATGACCGAGGCCGATCTGTCGCGAAGCTACGAGCACCCCCGCGGGCAGATGTCCGGCGAGAACATTATCATAATGCCGCTGCGCAACATGGCCTATCACGCTGGGCAGGCGAACTTCATCCAGATCCTCTACGGCGACACGGAGTTCCACGTGCCGCCGACCTGGCGATAATCGCCCACCGCCGCCCGACCTGCCGCCTCTCGTAACCTGATTGCGCCGGCGTTTCAGGGCCGGCCCGCTCGGAGAACACTAAGTTACCGCTGTATTCGCGCGCTGCCGCCCCCGGCCAGCGCGCGGACCTGTTCCAGGGTTGCCATGGTCGTGTCGCCAGGGAACGTGGTCAGCAGCGCGCCGTGCGCCCAGCCGAGTTTGAGCGCCTCTTCCGGCTCCTCGCCGGTCATCATGCCGTAGAAGAGGCCGGCTGCGAACCCGTCGCCTCCCCCAACCCTGTCCAGCACGTCCAGCTCGGCCGTAGGAGCTACGTAGGTCTTTCCGTCGATCCACGCGACGGCGCTCCACGAATGCCGGTTGGTCGAATGGACGTCGCGCAGTGTCGTCGCGACTACCTTGATGCGCGGATAGCGGTCGGTCACGCTTCCGATCATCGCGAGGAAGCTGCTTGGGTCCAGGCTGGACGCGGCTTCCACCTCCGGGCCGGGGATGCCCAGTCCCTTCTGCAGATCCTCCTCGTTGCCGACCAGCACGTCCACGTTCTCCACGATGCGACTCAGGACGGACGCGGCGCGCTCGGCGCCGCCGGAAATCTTCCACAGCTTGGCGCGAAAGTTCAGGTCGAAGGAGCAGATCGCTCCCGCCGCTTTCGCCGCCTGCATTCCCTCGACGATGAGGTCGGCCGTCGCCGGACCGAGCGCCGCGAAGATACCGCCGCTGTGGAACCAGCGGACGCCGCCCGCGAAGATTGCGTGCCAATCGAAGTCGCCCGGTTTGAGCAGGGCGCCGGCCTCGTTCGAGCGGTTGTAGAACACGACGGGGGCGCGGACTCCGTAGCCGCGATCCGAGTACACCGTTGCCATGTTGGGCCCGCGAACGCCATCGTGCGCGAAATGCTTGTAGAAGGGCGTAACGCCCATCGCCTTCACGCGCTGGTCTATCAGATCGCCGATCGGATAGTCGGCCATCGCGCAGACGATGCCGGTTCGCAATCCGAAGCAGTCCGACAGGTTCGCCGCCGTGTTGAACTCTCCGCCGCTCACATGGATCGCGCACGACGTCGCCTTATGAAAAGGGATGATTCCCGGGTCCAGACGGTGAACTAGTGAGCCGAGCGAAATCTGGTCGAACGCGCCTGTCGACCTGATGTCGAGTCCGTACTTCATATGCTGCTCCAATGTCGGGACATACTGGCGCCGTCCGTTCCCGCACACGGCGAGCCGCTGCAAAGGTTCGGCGGGTCGCCGCGCAATCCCTTTGCTAGTCGCGACGCGCGGATTTCCGCGCCACGATGGACGACATGGAACTGCTGCGGACGGGTGCTCCGTCGTCCTGGGACGCACGGCTGTGGCGAGTTCGCGCAGGCGTTCGCGGGCATGTTACGAGCGCCGAAACAGTAGAGGCGATAACCTGGTGAATATGCCACAATACCTTCCATGGATACAATCGAGGGCACCCGCACGACGTCGGCCGCGGAACAGCTTGGGCTGACGGATCCGCTATTGGACGCGCTTATCGGCGCCTGGAGGGTTGACCGCGCGATCGGTACTCGGCGGGTTCAAAACGATGCCCGAGTCGCGTGGACGCTCGCGCACCAGTTCGTTCAAATCCACATGATCGACGTTGCGTCGCCGCCGCAGTATGAGGCGCTGGTGCACATCGGCGGCGACGGGCACGGCGGCTACGTGGCCTACTGGCTCGACACGTTCGGCGGCCCGTTTTCAGCGCGCGGCGTCGGGACGCGCGACGGCGACTCCTTCATATTCGCGTTCCAGGACGCAGACGGGTCGCTGCGCAACACGTTCACCCGGGACCCGGCGGCCGATACGTGGCGTTCGCTTATCGAGCAACAGCGGGCCGGCGGACCGTGGTCGGTGTTCTGCGAAGATCGTTGGGTTCGCCGCTAGAATCGCGCTGCAATGGAACTGCGCCCGCAGCCTCGATCGCGAGTCTTAGAATCTGTCCGGCGCGTCGCCCCTACGGAAAGCTCCCCATGTACTGCCAACCCGGTTCTATGCAATCTCTCGTCCGGCTTCGCCGAACCGCCCTGCTAGTGATCGCAATTTGCGTGGGGGCGACCGCCCCGCGAGCGGCTACCTACGCTGCGCAGCAGCCGACCGGAGAGTTCACGGTCGCCGGCGGGCGAATCCTCAAGAACGGCGCCGAGTTTATCATCCGTGGCGTCAGCGTTGCGGGGCCGGGCCTCGGCCAGAAGCACCGGACCGTGCTGGACACGCACCTGATCGCGGATGTCTGGCGGTTCAACCTCGTCCGGGTCGGCTGCTCCATCAAGCCCAGGCCCGGTCCGGCGGACGTAAACGACCTGGACGAGATCGTGAGCGCGTTCACTGCGCGCGGTATCGTCGTCCTGATTGATCCGCGCGACCATATCGCCGGCTACTACGAAGACCCGCCCAACCCGCCGGGATCGCCGTCGCTCACCGACCTCACCGCCTGGTACAAAGCGGTCGCCGCCCGCTACCGCGCAAATCCGAACGTCTGGTTCGAGGTCATGGCCGGGCCAGGCCGCCGCGAAGAGAAGAAGGAGTCGGAGCCGTGGCGGGAGGCGCACGCGCGAGTGATCGCGGCCATCCGCGGCGATGCCGCGGCGCGAAACATCGTCGTCTGCGAGGGCAAATTCCGCGGCGACGATGCCGCGCCCACGGGCGCGCTTGCCGTTCCGGAGGCGTCGAGCGCAATCCTTACGCGCGGCCCGGA
>DATGJU010000051.1:0-5024 GCA_035295045.1 Chthonomonadaceae bacterium | reverse complement strand
AGCGAGACGTTCCCGCTCTATTCGCGGCAGGCCTTCGAGCGGATCTCTCGGCAGTGGGTCAACGTCGGGTGGGACCAGGGCTACTCGTACACGTTTAGCTGGATGGGCCGTCCGGTGATCCAGCTTCCGGAAGACATGATCCGCATGCAGGAGGTGATCTACCGCCTTCAGCCGGATCTCATCGTCGAGACCGGCGTCGCCCACGGCGGCTCGCTCATCTACTACGCGAGCCTGTGCCGCGCGACGGGGCGCGGTCGCGTGGTGGGCGTCGACATCGAGATACGGCCGCACAACCGTGCCGCGATCGAAGCGCACGCAATGGCCACGAGCATCACGCTGATCGAGGGCAACTCGACCGCCCCGGAGATCGTCGAGCGTGTCCGCGCCCTGGTCCAGCCGGGCGAGACGGTACTCGTGATCCTCGACTCCTGCCACACCAAGGCGCACGTCGCGAAGGAGCTGGAGGCGTATCACGGGCTGGTGACTGCCGGCTCGTACATTGTCGCGACGGACGGCATCATGCGCGATCTTGGAGATGCGCCGCGCGGCTGTCCGGAGTGGACGTGGGACAATCCCGCCGCCGCGGCCGAGGAGTTCGCGGCGGCACACCCTGAGTTTGCGCTGGAGCGCCCTGAGCGGCCGTTCAACGAGAGCGCGCTCTCGGCGGAGATTACGCACTGGCCGCAGGCCTGGCTTCGCCGCATTCAATAGACCTTCGCAGGGGGTAAGATATACCTCGGTCCGCGCGCGGCTAGCTGCAACACCAACGCGCGCGGTCGAGGGGAACGGCGATGGGCGATACGGCGGCCGACGAGCGTCTGTTTCAAATCCTCAAGCGGTTTCACGGCCAGACGTCCAATCGCGGACACGCGGACCGGCGAAGCGCCGCGGTAACAGAAGCGCAGCTTCGCGCCGGCATCGACGAGGCGACGGTCTCCGCCGCGCAGTTTATACCCGCCGGCGCCGCATCCGGACTCGTCTACCTGGACGTGGGCTGCTCGTGGGGCTCCGTCGCTTTCGGCCTTGCCGCCTCGGACCGCGTGGCGGAAGTCGTGGGCATCGACGTCGAGGCGGAGGCGGTCGAGGTGGCGCGCGCGCTGTCCCGATCCGCGTGCGTTCCGCCAGCCGCCGGCCAGAAGACGCGCTTCGAGCTCTCTGCCGCGGAGAAGATTCCGTTTCCGGACGACACGTTCGACGGCATTGTCTGCCACACCGTGCTCGAGCACGTCTATCACGTGGAGACCGCACTGCTTGAAATGGTCCGCGTCCTTAAGCCCGGCGGCAGGCTGTATCTGGAAGCGCCCAACTACGTCTGGCCCTACGAGCCGCACCTGCACATCTGGATGCTTCCGCTTGGTCCCAAGTGGCTCGTGAAGCTGCAGGCGCGGCGTAAGATGCGCCGAAACCCCGATATCGATCCCAACTTCGTCGATCACCTTCAGTTTGTCCATCCCGTGCTTGTCGAGCGGATGCTGAAGCGTCACGGCATCCGCTTTCAAAACACCTACCTCGATAAACTGGACGCGATACTCGTCCGGGGCGACTACTCGCAGGTCATCGGCCTGCGACGCGCCATTCCGCTGCTTCGCCTGCTGCGGCCGCTGGGCGTCGGCCGCGTTATCACGTTTCTCGCGCGAGCCTTGCCGTTTTATCCTTCGCTCAGGTATGTTATAACGAAGGAATGAGTGGCGACGCCATCGTCCTAAAATCGTTAGCCTGCCGTACGCATCGCTCGATCTCCTCTGCTACTGCCAGCACTTGATGAACCACCTTGTCAACCAAATCAAAGGCCGCCGGGCGATCGCCGGGGCCGTAATCCTCGGCTACGCGTCCATGGGCTGCAGCATCGTCGTCCAGCTGCTGTTCGTGCCGATCTACCTGCGGTACCTGGGACAGTTCGAGTTCGGCGTGCTGATGCTGCTGCTGTCCTTCATCAATTTCGCCTCGATGGGTATCGGCTGGATGAGCGGCGGCATGCAGCGCATTCTGGGCGAGTACGCCGCCGTGCGCGACGACGAGGGCTTCGCGCGCGCCTACTCGCTCTGCAAAGTCGCGTATTGCGCCTACGCCGCGATGATTTCGATCGCGATGGTCCTCGTCGGCACCGTCGGCCTCAGGTTCTTCTTCCCGTCCACGCCGGCCGAGCACGTCCCCTCGATCCAGTACAGCGTCATCGCCGCGGCGGTCTACTTCGTCGTCTACTACGAATTCAGCGTCGAGCGGCTCGCGCTGGCGTCGCAGCAGCGGCTCGCGGCCGGCTACTTCTACCAGATCGTCAGCCAGGTCGCCTTTGCGATTCCCGTCTACTTCTGGCTTCGCGCGGGAGGCGGCCTGAAGTGCGTCCTCATCTGCCTGCTCGCCGGCATCGTCGTCGCCCGAATCGGTTCCGGGTTCTACTGGCGTGGCACGGGCATCCTGAAGGGCTGGTACTGGCCGGGCCGGGACAGCATGCCGATGCTCCGCCGCCTGACGGGAACGATGGGCCGCGGATATATGCTCTACGGGCCGCTGCTGCTCGTAATCCAGTCGGACTACCTGCTGGTGGGCAAGCTCGGAGGCGCTGTCGCCGTCGCGCAGTTCACGCTGGTGTGGCGTCTCGCGGACGCGCTGTCGCAGGTGATATGCAAGGTGCCGGAGTTCCTGACCCCCTATCTCTTCCAGATGGACGCGCGCGGGGAGCATGCGCGCATGGCCGCGATCTACCGTCGATTCAATCTCTACCTGCAGATAGTTCCGCTGGCCGTCGGCATCGCCTATGCGTTCGGCGGGTATTGGGTCATGCGGCACTGGGTCGGTCCGGCACGCGCGATAGACAACCCCGCGGGATTCGCGTTTGCCGGCGCCGCGATCTTCTGGATAAGCAGCGCCCGCCTGCCCTCGATGTACGCGTTCTCAACCGTCAACCTTAAGAGCCTCAACACGGTAGCGGCCTTCGAGGCGGCCGGAAAGGTCATCCTCACCGTCCTGCTCTATCCAAAGCTCAGCTATCTTGCGCCAATGGTCGCGACCACCATAACGCATGCCGGCGGCGTCGCGATCGCCTACCGGCGTCTGGTGAAGCTCTAGCGATGTGCGGCATCACCGCCCTTTGCACTGTAGAGCCCTCCGACGATCTGGAGCGGCTGTCCGACGCGATGCTCGCCCAGATCAAGCATCGCGGACCGGACCTGCAGGCGTCCTTCGTCGCGCGCAACGGCCGCATCTCGCTGGGCCACGCCCGTCTGAGCATCGTGGATCTTTCGCCCTGCGGCAGCCAGCCGATGCCGAACGAGACCGAGGACCTGTGGCTCGTCTGCAATGGCGAAATCTACAATCACGTCGAGCTGCGCCGCTCGCTGGAGGCCAGGGGCCACCGGTTCCGGTCCCGCTCGGACTGCGAGACCATCCTCCACCTGTACGAGGAGCATGGCGAGGCGGCTGTGGACCATCTGCACGGCATGTTCGCATTCGTGCTCTACGACGTGAAGGCCGATGCCCTCTTCTGCGCGCGGGACCGGCTCGGCAAGAAGCCGATCGTCTACGCGGAGACACGTACCGGCGTAGCGCTGGCCTCGGAGGTTCCGGCGGTCCTGCCGATGCCGGGTATCGACACGTCCGTCGAACCGGCCGCGCTCGGGCTCTACATGCTTCGGAACCTCCGGCACATTCCGGACCCGTGGACGCTCTATCGCGGCGTGCGGCGCCTGCCGCCGGGGCACGCCATGCGGATCGCGCACGGACGGGTCGAGCGGATTTGGCGCTACTGGCGTCCCGACTTCACCACGCGGCCCGGCTCGCCGGCGGCGCTGCGGGCCGCGTTCGACCGGGCGGTGGCGCTTCGGCGAGTTGCCGACGTCGAGGTCGGAGCGCTGCTTTCGGGCGGCGTGGACTCCAGCGCGATCGTTCAGGCGATGATCGCGCAAGGCTCCGAGTGCGTCCGCACCTATGCAATGGGCCGCGACGCCGACGACGAGGAGCTGGCGCGCGCCCGCACGATGGCGCAGGAGCTCGGCACGATTCACCGGGAATTCACGTTCGACGCCGGCCGGCAGCACGACCAGTTCGAGCTGCTCATTCGCAACCATGGCGAGCCGATCGTCCTGTTGCCGCTCACGTTCGCGCTCGAACTGTGTCAGCATATCCGCGACGACGGCCTGCGCGTGGTCCTCACCGGCCACGGCGCCGACGAGCTCTTTTACGGGTACGATGGGAACAACAACCTCGCGCTCCTCTCCGCGGTTTTGCCCTTCGTGCCGACGGTCATGCGCCCGATACTCGGCGCGGCGGCGAGCCGGTTCTCCGCCCGGTCGCCCATGCGGGAGGCGCTGCTCGTCGCGGCCTCGCCGGCCGGGGCGAGAAAGGCCGCCCTCTATCGCGATGAGGCGCGGAGTCTGTGGCGTGACCTGTTCTGCTTCCAGGACCTGGACCGGCTAATCGAGGACACGGTGGCCGAGTGGCTCGATCTCTGGTTCCAGGACCAGCGACCGGACGCGTATATAGACGAGGCGAACATTATCGGCCTGATGCACGAGAACAGCCATTCGGTGACGATCGCAGGCGATCTTCCGGCGATGGCGGCCAGCGTCGAGGCGCGTTGTCCGTTTCTGGATCAGGAGCTCGTCCAGCTCGCGTGGAACATGGACTACCACTGCAAGGTACCGCGGATATTCGATAAGTCGCGGAACAAGGGCGTACTGAAGCAGGCGCTCGATGGACGGATTCCTCGGTCCATCCTCTATGCGCCGAAGCGCGGCTTCGGCTACCACATCAGCGAGGAGGCCGTGCTCCGCGGCGCGTGGAAGGCCAGGGTCGACGCTGCCTTCGCCGAGCTGGACTCGCTCGGCGGCCTGCTCAACGTAGATGCGGCGCGCAGCCTGAAAGCGCGGTTCGACCGCGGCGAAGGAGTACCGGCGATGCAGATCGCGAAGCTGTACGGGATCGCGGTCAGCCAGAGGCTTAACGCGGCATGATGGGAATGTTCAAGCGGCTGGCACGCGAGAGGCACGCGCTCCGATTCGTGGTGTCGCGCGTGCTCTGGGCGCTCC
>DATGJU010000050.1:0-8778 GCA_035295045.1 Chthonomonadaceae bacterium | reverse complement strand
CGCCCTGGAGCACAATGGCGATCTGTATGCCTGCGACCACTTCGTCTATCCGGAGTTCCGGCTGGGCAATCTGCGCGACACGCCGCTCGCGGCGATGGCCGGCTCGCCGGAGCAGGCCGCCTTCGGCGCGGCCAAGCGCGAATCGCTGCCGGCCTACTGCCGCGAGTGCGACGTCCGGTTCGCGTGCAACGGCGAGTGCCCGAAGCATCGGTTCCTGCGCACGCCCGACGGCGAGTACGGGCTGAACTACCTTTGCGCCGGCTACAAGGCCTTCTTTCGCCACATCGGGCCGCACATGCGGACGATGGCCCGGCTGCTCCACGCCGGCCGCGCGCCCGCCGAGATAATGTCGCTCCTGGCCACCGAAGAGCGTCAGCGCGCAGTCCGGTCCGCCGGCCGCAACGACCCCTGCCCGTGCGGCAGCGGCCGGAAGTACAAGCTGTGCTGCCTGGCGAAGGCGTGACGCTTCCAGAAGACATGGCCGGGCTGGATGCGCTCCGCGCCACTTTCACGTTTTCATGGGTGGACTGTAACGCGATTTATCCAGGTCTCGTCCAACCGTTCAATATGCAGATGGCATCGTCTGCCGGTTGGACGAGGAGTGTGCCGGATGAAGACTATAATTGGTATCCTGCTGTTGGCACTGGAGGTCGGGGACGCAAAGGCCCAGGTCCTCAACGGGTCTGACGGCGGGGGCGGCTTTTGAGGTTCCTTCCCGCGCACCGTGACCGTGCGCATCGCCAACCTGTCCAAAACCGGTCTGATTATCTACAACGACGGCAGGGAGGATCTGGTCCTTAACGTCAGCTTCATGCTGCAATCGGTGGAGGCAAAGCCGGAGGGTGACGGCCAGAAGCCGCCTGCTGCGACCGAAGGCGCCGCAAAAGACTCGCAGGGTCAGCCGGGCGCCGGGACGGAGAACATGTCGTCGAAGCCGGGGGCCTCGAAGCCGAAGGGGGCGGAAATCAAGGAGTTCGCCTGGATCGTACCCGTCCCGTCGCTCCCCCTTGGCTACGCGCAGCTGGACAATCGCTGTTTTCACGAGCTCGACGATCTCTTGCCGGTTTATAGACTGGTCAAGTCCGGCGGCGGACCTGGCGGCTTCGGCGGCGGCCAGGGCGACCAGGGGAGCGGGAGGCCGGAGCGGTCGCTGCTGGCTTACCCGCCCCACGTTACCGGGGACTATACGATCCTCCCGCTGCGTGTGGTCGGGCCGGAGGGAGTGCAGGAGCTGAAGGGCTGGCTGGCCAGGAACGGATTCGGGCCCCTGAACGAGGGCTCGCTTGCCTACTACGCCGCCCACGGCTGGACTTTTTTGGCGATAAAGGCAAACGTGCATGGCTGGACGGCCGGACAGGCTCAATCTCTGGCTCCGTTACGGATATCGTTTGCCACCAACCGCCTCGTCTTCCCCATGAAAATGGCGTCCGGGGAAGTGAATGCGACGCTGTTCGTCCTGACGAGCGCGGAGCTTCCCAATCCGGCGAAAGCGCTCAGCAGTTTCTCCTTCCGGCTCGACGGCGCGAAACCGGTTACGCGTAAGTCGCTCGATGGCACGGCCCTGTCGCGACTCTGGCAGCAGAGCGCGCTGGGGGATCGGGCCGGGGCCGTGCTCTATCGCTACACGACCTCGCCGCAGTTCCTGTCGGACGGTGTCGAGCCATCCAAATTCGCGACCGAAGTCATCTTTCCGTAGAATGCGAAACCAGGTGTTGCGCTCCGATCGACCTCATCGTCCTGGGATTATCAATGCCTCACTGAAAGGACCAGCCGATGAGACCCTCCAGCTCACCATTCCTACTCCTTTCCGGCCTGCTCACCCTTGGCGTCGCCGCTCGCGCGGAGAAGGTCGGCGTGCAGGTGACGCCGGCCAGCGCCACCGCCGCCGGATTCGCGGTCACGGTCGCGCCGCGGGAGGGCGGCACGCTCCGCTTCACGATCGTGCGGGACGCGACGAAGGCGGATTGGCCGGCGCGCGACGCCTGGCTGGACGTGCGCGGCGGCGGCACGCTGCTTGCGACCTGCCCGCTGAAGGAGAGCCGGCCGACGAAGCCGAAGCTGGTCGCGTACAGCTTCGACATGTCGCGCGAAGCGGCGGAGGGCTCGGCGCTCACGGTGACCGAGGTCCAGACCGCCGACGGCAAGCCGGACGGCGAGAAGATCCTGGGCGGCGGCACATTCTACCATTTCCGCCTCGCCGACTTCATTCAACAGTCCGCCCAGAAGCTCACGGCCGGAACGCGGAGATAGAGGCTATCTCAGATCGTTGAGCGTGCCTCATTTGTCGCTCCGGGCGGCGTTCCACAGGAGTTTGAGGTTCGCTCATCGTCGGACGCCTTATCTCCATTGCGGCCTTGTGGCTTCGTGTGAGTAAGGCTTCGCGTCAACTGGCATCCTTTGCGATCTTTGCGAGAGAAAACGCATGTTGCCGGGTGGCGCGGCGCGTCGTCCTCAGACTGAGGAGAACGGAATGGCACGGCTTCTGGCCGGTACGCGGGAGCAGGCGATGGCGGAGACGACGGACGCGCAGCTCATTGCACGGTGCCGCGCGGGCGACGTCGAGGCGTTCGGGCGCATCTACGAGCGGCACGAAGGCACGCTCTATCGCCATGCCCTCTATCTGCTCGGCCAGCGCGAAGATGCCGACGATGTGAAGCAGGAGACGTTTCTGCGTGCGTACCGGACGATGGCCACGTTCCGCAACGACTACAACATCCGCACGTGGCTGTTCAAGATCTGCACGAATCTCTGCACCGACGTGCTGCGCCGCCGGCAGCGCCGGCCGCAGGTAGCGCTAGAATCCGAAGGCGCGGCGCACTACCTGGCGGACGAAGCGCGGGCGAACGATCCGGTTCGCCTTGCCGAGCGGACGCACACGGTCTCCGCCGTACTTGGGATACTGCAGTCGATGCCGCTTCCGCAGCGCCAGGCCATCACGCTCTACCTGCTGGAGGGCTTCGACTACACGCAGATCGCAGAGATTCTCGGCTGTGCTCGCGGCGCGGCCAAGATGCGCGTGCTGCGCGCCATGGAGCAGTACCGTGAGCGCGTCGCGGCGATCATCGGTGACGACGCCTACTAACGCGGCCAAGTCCACGGCTGGTGCGGCCGAAACGAGCCGCGTTCGGCCGCTTACAGGGGATGATCTGCGGGAAGACATGTTCGCGCCGCCGGTCCTGCAACCGAAGATGAGCCGCGATCGGCCGCAAGAAGAGCGAATACCGTCTGCAGAACGGCCGACGCGAAGCGCCTGGCGCCGGACTGAAAACTGGCGCGGCAGCAGACGGGCCCGATGTGAGGAACATGCAATGTTCAAAGCTTTCGCCTGCTGGTCCATCCGGCAGTCGCTGCCGGACTATATGACTCGCCGGCTGTCGCCTGAGGGGGCCGACCGGATCGAGCGGCATCTCGCGGAGTGCCCCGCCTGCGCGGCGGAGCGGCACGGCATGGCCCGCGCCGTCGCGCTCGCCGAGGCGGCGCGCGAGGCGCCGCTGCCGGCATCGCTCGCGGGCTGGGCGGATTTGCGCGCCCGGCTGAATTCCGCGCCGCCGGAACCGGCCCGCGGCGGGGCGCCCGGCCGTGCTCTGCGCTTCGCCGTCCCGGCGCTTGCCGCCGTGTGCGCGACGGCCTGGCTACTGTTCGCGCACATCGGACGAAGCGTCTCGCCACCGCGTACCGCCGGCCCGGAGATCGTGAAGGCTCATCCCACTACCGGTCCCGCCGCCACGGGCTCGTCCGGCCGCCTCGGGAACGCCTCCGCGGACCACACGAATTCAAAGTTGGCCACTCGGCTGATGGTACCGATGAACTCTGCGTCCGGCGGACGCGTGGCCGAAGGGCATACGCCTCGTACGAGCCGTACAGCGAAGGAATTCATTCCGTCGCCAACCGAAGGCCGCGAGTATCCGCTTGCGGGTGCGAAGGAATTCATTCCGTCGCAACTACCGGGCCGTGTCACCAACGGGGGATTGTCGTCACCCAACGACCGCCGTACGGCCGTGGGGATCGTTCCGCCCACCGAACACCACGGCGCCATCGGGCTCTTATTTAGGGCCGCGCACGGCAATTCGCCGAACGGGCGCCATCCATCGCTCGGCGCAGGGCGCGAACCGGTCCAGCGCGCCATGCCTGAACTGCAGACGGCGCGCGCGGCGGAGAGCGAGCTGGCTTACCTTAATCCGGACCCGGAGGCGAGCCTGACGCCCTGGACTCAGCGGCCCCCGGATGAGGTCCGGCTGCTGCAGCAGGCGCTGGAGCGGCAGGTCAAGGGCGGCGACAGCTTCATTACGATACCGCCGCCGCAGATTGCAGGGCGGGGGCCGGGCGCCGTCCAGGCGGCCCTGGCGGCGCAGGAGCGGGAGGCCGCGATCGTGGACGCGCGGCTGGTGCGGACGGTCGCGCTGCGTCTCAAGGCCGTCTCCTTCGCCGACCTGTGCGAGAAGCTGACGGCCGAGACCGGCATCCAATTCAGCGCGGACCGGTGCGTCGCCGATGATAAGCTGACGCTCTTTTGCCACCCGCGCTCGCTGCGAAGCATCATGCGCCAGGTCGCGCAGCATTTCGGGTTCGGCTGGCTGCGCCAAGGCGGCGACGGCGCATACGAGTACGAGCTGACGCAGACCCTCCGATCGCAGCTCATCGAGGAGGGCCTGCGTCAGAAAGACCAGGAGGAGATGCTGCTCGCCATCGATCGGCAGATGGAGGCATACCGGAAGTATCGCGGCATGTCGCTGGCGCAGATCGCCGCCGTTCCGAAGACTAAGGATAATTTCCAGTCGCTCTTCCAACTCGAGAGCGGCGGCATCGTTCCGATGAACCGGTTCTTCGGCCTCTCCCGCGCCGAATCGGACGCCCTGCGCGCGGGCCAGACACTCTCTCAGGACTTGATGGGCCGCGATACCGCCGGACTGCCGCCCGCCGTGACACAGGGAGCGTGGCATGCGTTCGACGCGAGCTACGCCCGTGAGCGCAAGGCGATCCAGGAGCGCGGCGGCGACGCGAGTTACATACCGACCGCGCCGACGCGCCTGACCGCCTCACTGATGCTGGACCGCTCGACGCCCGGAAAGATCGCGCTAAAGGGAGATCTGTCGGACCAGCAGACCGGTCTGGGGACGAACCTGGCGGTCGCGAACAGCCCGGCTTTCACAGTCGAAAACGCGAAGGCGAACGCCAGGCTGGCGTCCGATCCGGAGCTGCAGCGGGACCTGTCGCTTAAGCTGACGGCCACCTGCCGTCTGGACCGGACTCCCTATCCGGACACCGATTCGATCTACGAGGCGGTGGGCGACAAAGTCGTTTCGGCAGACGTGCTGGAGGCTCTATTCGACGCCACCGGGATCGACGTGCTCGGCGATAGCTTCTCGCACCTCTACAGTCCGGCGGCGCTCTCCGTGAGCCGCCGACGCCTGTTCACGGCTCTGAACCGGATGGGGGACGGCATGCGGATGCGCTGGACCAAGGCGGGCGATCGCAAGGAGGCCTGGCTGCAGTTTCGCACCAGCACCTTCTATTACGACCGGCCGCAGGAGATACCCAACCGTCTCCTGGACCGCTGGAAGGCCCTGCGCCAGCGGCAGGGCGTCATGACTCCAGAGGATTTGTCCGAAGTCGGCCAGCTCCCGGACGCGCAGCTCGATTCGGTCTGGATGTCGCGGGCCGCAATCGCCCGCTGGGGCCTGCAGGAGTACCAGATAGGACGCATCGCGCAGCTCCGGCCGCACTGGCGGCTCCTCGCCAGGCTCCCGGACGCGCAGCGCCGCGAGGTTTGGACGGGCAAGGGCCTCTCGTACGGCGAGCTTTCGGCGGACTTGCAAGGCCGTTTCCTCGCTCTCGCCTACGACAACGATCCAGACCGGCCCGGGCGCCATCAGGTCCGCGGCGGCAGCCTGCGCGGCCACTACCTCTTCTCGACGCACCCGGTCCAGTACGGCGGCAGCTATAAGGTGCTGGAGACGAACCCGCTGCTGTTCGTCTACACCACGGAGACGGCCGAAGAGCGAGGCCGCATGGCGATCGTCGGGCCGTGGAACTCGATGTACGGCATGAGCCCGGGAATGCTTGAGCCCGACGCCTACTCGATCGTTCCCGGACAGTCGGCGCGCTAGCCCCGATCTCACTTGCCGCTCAGAGGTGCTCGCTCTCGCAGCTCATGTTGCGGTGCAAGGCGGACACAGTGGACGAAACGGCCAACGGAGGCTGCTCGTTCACCCCATCACCCCATCACTCCATCGGCATGCCTACTCGTCTCTAGCGCAGCGACTGGTCAGGTTCGCATCCGCGCCGCTGGTCGAACACCTCGTACAGCAGCACTCCGGCCGCGATGGCGATGTTGAGCGAGTTCGTGCGCCCGACCATCGGAATCCTTACCATAGCGTCGCACATCGCCGCAACTTCGGGCGAGACGCCTCGCTTTTCGCCGCCCATCAGGAGGATGAGGGACGAGGGGTATCGCAGCGCCTTATAGTCGGTTTCCGCCGAGGCCGACGTGCCCACGAGCAGGCATTGATGGCGCCGCTTCCACGCGGCGAAGGCCTCGACCGTCGTTCGCACGATTTTCTGGTGGAACAGCGAGCCCATGCTGGCCCGCACGGTGGCCGGGTTGAACGGGTCCACCGTGTCGCCGATCAGGATGACGCCGGAGCCGCCCACGGCCTCGCTGGTCCGCAGGATCGTGCCGAGATTGCCGGCCGACTGCACGGCTTCGGCGGCGATCCAGCAGAGCCCGCGAGACGGCCGCACCTGGTCCAGCCGCTCCCAGCGCTGCCGCAGTACGGCGGCAATGCCCTGCGGCTCCTCCGCCTGCGAGACGCTGTGGTACACCTCCGGCGAGAGCCGGAGGCAGGGCGTGCCGCCGATCCGCAGCCGCTTGACCAGCTTGTGGCCCAGCGTGTTCGTAAGGACGGCAGGCGCCACCACCAGCGTCTCCACCCGCGCGCCTTCGACTACCGCCTCCGCGAGCGGCTTGATCCCCTCGATCAGGAACAGACCTGTCCGCTCGCGCCCCTCGCGCGTCTGCAGGTCGCGGATCCGGCGCACCGCCGGATCGTTCCGGCTATAGACCAGCCGGTCCTGGTAGACTCCCCCTTCCTGCTCCGTTTGCATGTTGTCCAGGGCCATTGCAGGCCCGCCCGAAAGGGCATGAGAATGGCCGGACAAAACAAAACCGCCCCGGCCCAAATGGGCGGAGACGGAACGGCGTTCTGGCGGCCAGGAGTTGAGAATCTGCTCGCACAATACCGGACATTCCAGGCGCGTCCGATCGGGCAGCGCCAGACGCCAAGGTTATTGTTGCGGATGCGACTATCGGACCATTGTCAGCCATGCTCCCTTCCGCGGCAAAGAAATAGACCGCCGCCGCCTGGTACCCGAGTTATTGTGGTAATGCCGTTTGACGCAAGGGGGGTGTGGCAGTTTGTGCTCTACTGCTCTGATCCCGAGCCTTCTTTCGAACTACGTCGCCGCGTCTATTTCGCATGGGGAGCCTCAGTTACGAATAAGTCGTCCCATATCTATTTTGCGCGAATAGCAGAGACCTCACGTTCCCATTGGATCGTGGCTTCAATTCTCAGATCGTCCATACCTCGGGGAGAGTCTCAGCAGTTGAGAATCTGCTCGGTCGCAGTGAGTATACCCATTACGTATTCCCGGTTCGGAGCATTAGCCGAATATCCGTGGGTCATTGCGTTAACCGAGTCGGCCGCCGCGTAAAGCAGATCGTACTGCTCCCTGTCGATAAGTCCCATGGAATACGACTGCGCCACTGCGTACGCCGAGGTCGGCACGGTAAGCCGGACTTCGTTCTGTTGCGCGACCAGACGAAGCGCCGCCTCTGCCGCAGTCCACGCAACGAGCGTCGCGGCCACGAACAATCTTTGGCGCACCAATACTTCGACTTCGCTGAGGCGGTCGAGTATCTGCTGCCTGTTCAATAGTTGATGCCCGTAGAATTCGCGATCCGCCCCTCGAAGTCTTGGCACGATCAGTTCGAGCCGCCAGCCTGGCCTATCTTGGAGAGCACGTGCCAATTGCGGCAGGTCGTGAGCCTGAGAGAGCGACCGGCGCGTCTTTACCTCTACCGCGACGTGCTCTTGTGAGCTCTCGGCGAGCAGGTCGATGTCGAAGTCCCGCAGGAATGGCGGCAGATCCTCGCCGCGCGGTTGAAGCGTGACTCGGTAGCCCTTGCTGCGGTATTCCCTCGCAATCGACGCAATCTTTCGACGTTCTGCCTTATCGATAAGATCCTGCGTCATAGTAGTCTCTCATGGCTCGGTGCGAACTCGACGCGAACGTATACGAACTGTCGATTTCGCACAAAGCCGCTGGCAAGTACATCGGACATTCCGCGAGGATAAAAGAGACCGTTTACGTCGGTCTTTCTAACCTTGCTATCGGTAATCAGGTTGTCGTCCCTGTAGACCAGGCCGTTCAGTGCATCGCGGATCGGTTTGGCCATGTTATCATCATCAATCGTTACAGTCGGACCATCATGGTAATAGACGATGGTTATCGACACCGCGCAATCCACGGGCGGCTCGCCGACCGGCCAGCGCTTCATCGCTTCAGCTCGTACGGCGCTCTTCCATGTTTGCAATTGCGCGCGGCTGCGCGCCTGCTGCGAGATTGGCGGGCCGTCTATGATGAACTCAAAGGGCAATCCGGCCAAATAGCCCTCCGCTTCTCCGAACTGGTCTGGACACCACCATTATACCAATAATAGGATTTCTTGCCCACGGAGTTGAATCTTTACGCGTGATGGGATACGGAGCATGCGACCAA
>DATGJU010000049.1:0-13280 GCA_035295045.1 Chthonomonadaceae bacterium | reverse complement strand
CATAATAGCTTCGCGCCGGGGCGATGGAGGACTGGCGGCCGTTGTCGCGGGTCGTCAGAATCTGCGTCAGGAAGAAGTCGGCGACGAAGATCATTACCACGCAGAGCACCACGGAGCTCGTGGTCGCCCGGCCCACGCCCGTGGCGCCGCCCTTCGTCCGCAGACCCTGCTGGCAGGCGACGATGCCCACTATGAATCCGAATACCAGCGATTTCAGGAGACCGTTGAACAGGTCCGACGTTACCGTGTACGTCTGCATAGAATCGAGAAACGACTGCGGAGGCACGCCCTTGCCGACCGAGACGAGGTAGCCGCCATACAGTCCGGCGATGTCCGCAAGGGCCGTGAGCAGGGGAAGCATGATGATGCCGGACAGGACGCGCGGAACGACAAGATAGCGGACTGGCGAGATCGCCATGGAGCGCAGCGCGTCGATCTGCTCCGTGACGACCATGGAGCCGATTTCGGCCGCGATGGCGGCGCCCGCGCGAGACGCGAACGCAACGCCGCTTAGCAGTGGTCCCAGCTCGTTTAGGAAGCCGTAGCCCATGGTCCCGCCGACGAACTGGGTGAATCCGATTTTGAGGGCGAGCGTGGTAGTGTACAACGCGAAGACAGCGCCGGTTGCCGTGGTGATGGCGAGCACGATCCAGATCGAATCGGCGCCGAGGAGCGCCATCTGCGTGATCAGGTCCCGAAGATCGATTCCACCGCGCACCATCCACCGGAATGCCTGGCCGGCAAGAATCGCCGTCTCGCCGAGGAACGTGAGCGTCCCAGTCCACAAGGAGCCCACAGCCGGAATCAGGTCCGGCCGGGGCCGCGTCGGGTCGGCGGCAGGCGCCTCGTTGGGTTGCGACACGTTCGACGTCATGGGCTAAGTATACGGCTAAGCGCAAGCAGTGTCAATCGTGGCGCCACCGCATCCGGCAGGCCGGCAGCTCGCGATGTGCTAAGATAACTGTGGCCTGGCGAGGTGTGGTCCGCCGGCTTACCCAACAATGAGATTCCTCTTCTTCATCAAAGGCGATGGGCGCGGCCACATAACGCAGGCGCTGGCGCTGGAGCCGATGCTCACGCAGCGCGGGCACACCGTTGGGCCGTTCGTCGTCGGCTGCGCTCCGGAGACGAGGCTGCCCGCCTTCCTTCACCAGAAGGCGGCACAGCCGATCGAGCGCATCTACAGCCCGAACTTCGTGCCGGACCGGCGCCACCGCGGAATTAGCTGGGGCGGCACGATCCTCCACGGCGTCCGCAACGTTCTCTCGTATCGCCACTCCTTCTCTACGATCCGCCGAATGATCGAGACGCACCGGCCGGATGTCATCGTCAGCATGTATGAGCCGGCGCTGGCGCTCTACGCCCTCCGGCGCGCGCTCAAGATTCCGATAATCCACATCGCGCACCAGTATCTGATGCTGCACAACGTCTTCCTCTTTCCGCCCGGCCGTGCATTCGAGCGGCATACCATTCTGAACTACACGCGACTCACCGGCGTTCGATCCGCGAAGATGCTGGCGCTCTCGTTTTACGAGGTGGAGGACGACGAGCAGCAGCGCATCTACCCGGTGCCGCCTCTTCTGCGCAGCGAGGTGTTCGAGCGGGAGAGCGCGTCCGGCGACCACTTCCTGGTCTATGTCTTGAACCACGGCCTCGCCGAGGGCGTTCGAGCCTTCAACGCGCACAGTCCGGAGATACTGGTGCACGCCTTCTGGAATAACGCGGACGCGCCTCAGACCCTGGAGGTATCGCCGACGCTGACCTTCCACCAGTTGGACGACCAACTGTTTCTGGACAAGATGGCGAGCTGCCGGGGTGTGGCCTGCACGGCCGGGTTCGAGACAGTAAGCGAGGCGTTCTACTATCAGAAGCCGGCGCTGCTGATGCCGTCTCCCGGCCAGTACGAGCAGTTCGCCAACGCCTTCGATGCCGAGCGGATCGGCGCCGGCCGCATGGTCTCGACGCTGGATTTGGCGCTGCTGAACGAGTACCTTCCGAACTACCGGCCAAAGCACGACGCCTACCTGGCGTGGATGCGCCAGGCCACCCCCAAGATCCTCTACCACCTGGAGAACCCGACAGCCGACGGCAGTGGCTATCGACCGCCGTGACGCCGGAGCCCCAGCCGCGCACTTCGCTCGTAAACGCAGGTACCGGCAGCCGCAAGACTAACGCACCAATCCGGCAGGCGCCGACATCGGGTCACCCGCGATCTGCATCCGTTGCAATACGGATACGCGCGTCGCGACAGGAATGAAGGAATATTGCAACAGCCGCCGAATAGACATCTGTTCCAGCGCTGCAGCCGAGTTCTGGTGTCATCCACATCCACGCTCCTGCAGTCAAGGGTTTACCATGCCGACAAGCACGTTCGGGTATCACACAGATTGTGGCTACACTCGGTTCCAGGATCCTCGCTTCATCGTTGGGGCTGGCCTCGGCATCCTGGCGCTCACACTGTCCATTGCCTTCGTTCTCTACCGCACGCCCGAGCAGGATGAAGCGATCCAGAGGCGTATATGCGAAAAGACCGGTGGTCAATGGGTGCTCGACCACACCCAAAGAGACCCTGGAACGCTGCCCCGCCGCGTATACGGCTGTGCGCGACCGGACGCATCGGCAGCGGTCCGCTAGAATTCCAGTCGATCCCCGACTCTGCGCCCCGCTGCCTCCAATACAGCCTCTCCAGCGATACCGTTGAACTCCGACGTCCAGCCCTTCCCTGCAAAGGTACGGGTAATTCCGCCTCCTGCCTTAAGATTGTCCCCTTAATCGCCGTAAATACGTGACAGTACCCGTAAGGATGCGAGTTGGCGCCGCCATGCCCGCGCCACAGTCACGTTAGGGCGGAGATCGATGAACTCACCGAAGAAACCACGGATTCAGCTCGGATTTGTTGCGCTATCCCTCGTTGCGGTTGCGCTGGTCGCAGTGGCCTATCGCGCGCCGATGAACGAAGCGGAGCTAACCGACAGACTCGTGCGCGATCACGATGCCATCGATCAACTGGCGCTGCTGTCCAACCATCTGGCGGACGCGGAGTCCGGCCGGAGGGACTATCTGCTCACCGGCCATCCGACCTATCGCACGCTGTATGAAGTCGCCATGGAGAGCCTCGACGCGGACCTGCCGCGCGTACAAAACGCTCTCGCGGCGACCGGCGAACTCAAGGCGGAGTTGCCTGAGCTGCTGCGCCGAATTGCGGCGAGCAAGGCAGACCTCCGCACCGGGATGACCACCGGCAGCCCACACCATCGGGAGCTGGCGCGATACATGGTAAGCGCCGGGCGCAGCCTCACGACGATCGATGCGGCGCAGCGGCTCCTGGACGCGATGACCGCGAAAGAGACGCAGGCGATACAGGACTCCGCGCGCGCCCATGCCGCCGCCTCTGCGCAGACGAAATCGGTCTTCCTGGCCGCCGCAATGCTCGCCTGCCTATTGGGATGTGTTGCCTACGGCTTCCGGAAGAAGGTCGCTCTCCAGCGCTCGCTTATCGTGGAATCTGACCGGCGGGCCACCGCGACCGAAGACCGCTTCGTCGAGCTGACCTCAACCGTCGCCGCGTTCCAGCGGGATGCGGCAGCACACCGGACCGACATTCCGGCCACGCTCCAGGCCGCGGCCTCCAGGGCGCAGGCGGCGGCCAAGGGCTCGGGCGCAGCGATAGAGATTTCGGACGGCGAGAACCTGATATGCCGCGCCGCCGCCGGCGCCCTGGCGCGCTTCGTAGACCTGCAGATCAATGCGGCATCCACGCTGTCCGAAACGTGCGTTGCGAGAAACGCGCCCCTGGTGTGTGAGGATACCGAGGCGGATGCCCGCGTCGACCGGACGGCGTGCCGCAAGATCTCCGTCCGATCGCTTGCCGCGGCGCCGATCCGCCGCGGCGACCAGGCAGTCGGCGTCCTCACCGTGACCATGGCCCGCCCATACTCCTTCAGCGCGCAGGATATTGCGGCGATCGAGGCGATAGCCGCGATGCTCTGCTCCGTGCTAGATGACCGGTCCGCCGTCGAAACGCTCAAGGTCTGCAGGCTCCGGCTCGCCGAGGCGCAGCAGGCCGCCCGCATGGGAAGCTGGGAATTCGACGTGGCCTCCGGCGCGACCACCTGGTCCGACGAGCTGTTCCGCATGGTCGGCCTCGATCCCGCGACCGCGACGCCGGACAACGATATCGTCACGCGGATGTTCACGCCCGCAGACGCCAAGCGCCTCGGAGCGTCGCTCAAGCAGACCATGCAGCTCGGCGTGGCGTTTGCGCTCGAGCTGGAGCAAGATGTGCCCGTGGGCGTGATGCCGCGCAAGTTCTTCGCCGCGGGCCGTCCCATCACGGATGCGACCGGTAGTCTGGTTAGGCTCGAGGGTACGCTCACCGACGTCACTGAGCGTTACTATGCCGCCATGGAGCTCCAGACCGCGCGCCAGGATCTCACAAAGGCCGAGGCGATCCGCGGCCGTCAGACCGCGCACGCCCCGCACGCGGAGGACGAAGCGACCGGGCATCCCTATGGCTCAGGCGACGCGCCCGGTATCCGCGATGCGCTGACCGGCCTCAAGAGCCACCGCTATCTTCAGGAGCGACTAAGCGAGGAGTACTCGCGCGCGGTCCGCTACGGCGCGTCGCTCTCATTGGTCATGCTGGACGTCGACCGATTCAAATCGTTTAATGAGACGTTCGGCCATACGGTCGGCGACGAAACCCTGAAGCGGATTGCCGAAATACTGACGGACGCAACTCGGACCACGGATGTGGTCGCACGGTTCGGCGGTGAAGAGTTCGCCGTGCTCCTTACCGAGACCGACACGGCCGGCGCGATGGAGACGGCGGAGCGGTTCGTCGCTGCCGTCGCCGCCGCTGACTGGCCCCATCGTAACGTGACGATCAGCGCCGGCGTCGCGACCTTGGACGATACGACGGTCGCCGCGGCGCAGCTTGTCGAGAAGGCGGACGTGGCGCTGTTCCAGGCCAAGGCGGCCGGGCGCAACTGCGCCCTCCATGCCGGCTCGCTGCCCCGCACGCCGGCGGTCGTCTCCGCACCCTCCGCGGGAACGGCCGCCCGCCCGGTCCTGCTCCATGCGCCGAAGGCCCCGCCGCGCTACGTACGCCCATTCACCGGCACGCTTCGCGAGGAGCGGCCAAGCCGCCGCCTGCTGGAGGGCCAGAAGAAGGCCGCGTGATGCCTGGCGCGGACGGCGCAACGGCCGCCTCCGTGCGACCGCACACGCCTGACGGCGCACGCCTATTCCGAAGCCTCGGCCAGTACATTGACGCCGTCGACCCCGGGCAGCGACGCCGACGTATCCGGCGGCACAAAGCCCTGCCGCACTAGCAGCGCCGAAATCCGCCCGGGATTGGCCGCCGCCGTCCATGTCCCGTCCGCCCTGATGTTGATCGAAGTGCCCGTCAGCGGCTGGATGAACTGCTGGTTCGTATCGCTGTACACGATCACGGCCACGCCGGCCGTCGGCCCGGATACGTGGCCGAACACCACCTGCGTGGTCCCCTGGAAGATCCCCGTTCCTTCCGCATGGACCGTCGAAACGAACGGGACGACGGCTTCGATCGTGATCGCCTGCGGCGCCGCGAGCGCGGGCGAAAACGTGTGCGGCGGCGCAGGAGGCTGCATGGTGACCGCCGCGCCCTGTCGCGATCCGATGACCAGCCCGCCGCCGGAGGCTCCGCCGCCGCATCCCGCGCCGCAGGCGGCCAGCACGACCGCGGCCGCGACGGTCCTGGCGAAGCGATTGTACATTGTATTCTCCCTCCTATCGGTCACATATCCTGGAACATCCTGCGTGACGACGGCGAAATCCCCGCGTCCCTGAGCAGCGCCGCGGCAGCGTGGTAGTCGTCCATCTCCGGCGCTCTATTGAGGTGGTTCGCAACGTCATCGCGCGATGGATTGTCGGTGAGCGACCAGATGGCCAACTGCGAAACGATCGATTCCGGCCGCTTGCCGTCGATCACCTTCAGCAGCCGCCGCAGCTCGGGGCTTGGATGCGCCGGCCGCACCGCGAAGGTATTTCCCTCGTCCGGCTGGTCCAGGTAGAAATTGGCGCATGCCGCCGAGACCGAGGTATCCACCGAATCGGTCGCCGTCAGGTCCGCGTCCGTGTCTCCGGTCGCGACCATATTCTGCGCGCCCCCGCCGCAGACGAAATAGGTGCCGGCGGGAACGGTAACGCGCAAGGGCCGCCGGGATTTGCGCCGCACGACGAGCGATACGGACTGGAGTCCGCTCCCGGTTACGCGCGTCGAGACCAGGTCGCGCTGGAGCGCCTGTGAGAGAGTGAGCGTCTCGCCTTCCGTGAACTTGCGCGCCTCTGCGGCGTGGGGGTCGTTCGGGTAGCGTTGAAGAAACGCCGAGTACGCCTGCACGGTCCCTGCGCTCTGCGCGTGCCGCCATCCCATCGCGGTCGCGGCGGCTCGCGCCTTCGCCGCGCGGCCGTCGGCTGGATACCTGCTCGCGAAGTCGAGGTACGCCTGCTCTTTGTGGCTCTTGCCGGCCGCCTTCCACGCCTGCTCCGCCGTCGGCAGCGGATCGGGCTTCGCTGCGGTGGACGTGGGTCGCCCCGCTTGCGGCATCGCGCCAACGGCGGCCCGCTGCGGTTCGCGCGCCGACGCCGGGGGCGCGGTGGGCGCCGCCGGCGATGGGCCGCCGCACCCGGCCAACCCTATTGCGACGGCGAGCGCAGCAACAAGGCCAACGCCCGTCGCGAATCCCGCAAGGCGAGGCCCACCCGCTAGGCCCCGTCGCTCGTACGGCTCCGCCACGCTCCGGGCCGCCTCTGCGGCGCCACCAGCCTCGGGTCGGCAGCGGCGCGGCGCCGCTTCCGCCGGACGCTGGCCGTGGCCGGCGGCTTCGGGCACGAACTCCACGACTTCGACGATTTTCATGGCAGCGGTCTCCTTTACCGAACCCCAATACGCGCTGGGATTCCAATCCCCTATACCCTCTCTCAACGTCGTAGCGGGCGCTTATTTTGCCGTTGATGCCACGAAAAAACAAAAACGTCCTTTCGGAAACGTTAGGGTAATTGGGCGACGGTCCCGCTCGCAGGCATTGGGACGGCGGGCGGCTAACGGAAGCCTGATCCTGCCTCGATGCCAACCGCCTCGCAAGAAGCGCCCCGAACGCTTCTGTGGGGCAGGGGAGACGAACATGCGCTATCTTCAGATCCTTGTCGCTGCCGTTCTGCTTGCAGCCGGCCTTCTTACCGGCCCGGTGCCCCAAGAAACGCCCCAGGCCGGCGCGCCGGCCACTGGAATCCAGTCCCTACCGCAGCCCGATCAGGCACCGCTTGAACCGAAGTCGGTGATGAAGGACCGGTTCGCGGAGATCGACAAATTGGTCGAAGCGAAGGATTGGGCGGCTGTGCTGCTCGCCGCCGACGAGACAACTTCAGAGGCGCGTGCGTCCGGCGACAAAGTCGCCGAAGCGCAGGCGCTTATGAAGCGCGGAGAGGCGCTGTGGAACCTCGATCTTTACAGTATCGCCGTGAATCCATGGGATCGCGCCGCGTCGATGTGCGGGGAGCTAGGTGACGTTCCCGGCCAGGTCGAAGCTCTGTCGAACGCGGCGCTTTGCCGATTCGCCAGACGGACCAAGGAGGATAGCGCGCGGGCGGAGCAGTGTCTGACTGTCGCCGTCGCACTCGCCCAGGCGGACACGAGGCGCCCTCGCCATGCCGCGCAGGCGCTGGCACGGGTCGCGCATCTCGCTCTCGAGCAAAACTGGACCGCCGTGGCGAGGCCGCTGTCGATTGCCGCTATCCCACTTCTCGATCGATACACCGACGATCCGACGGACGCTTTGTGGTGCAGGATCGACCTCGCAGGCGTGCGGAAGCAAGAAGGCGATACCGGAAAGATGCGGGAGATCTACGCGGCGGTCCTAGGCGTGCTGCCGCGCGCGCCGGACTCGCCACGGAAAGCGCAGATGCTCATGGTTATCGGCGCCGATCGGCGGGATGCCGGAGATCTCGACGAGGCGGCATCGCTCTTCACGCAGGCGCTCGACATTCGCCGAAAAATGCTCGGCAATTCCGGGCCTGTCGCCGAGAACGAGATGGCGCTCGGTGACGTCAGGTACCGGCAGCACCGGGAAGGCGAAGGCGAGCCGCACTTCCAGCGTGCACTGAAAATCCTCCGCACGCTCCCTGGCGCGCCTGTCCGCTACATAGCCGGCGAGCCGCGCCCGGCCGCGGTGCGGGCAGTACCGGACAAGGCCACACCCCA
Organism: Chthonomonadaceae bacterium; assembly: GCA_035295045.1. Taxonomy (GTDB): domain Bacteria; phylum Armatimonadota; class Chthonomonadetes; order Chthonomonadales; family Chthonomonadaceae; genus DATGJU01. The sequence goes on along the minus strand of DATGJU010000049.1, from coordinate 5,038 downwards.
ATTTGCAAACTGCCTATATGGTCTGGGACTCTGCGCGCTGAACCTGGGTCGCTATACCGAAGCGTACGACTACCTGACGCGTGCCCTGCCGATATACATGGACGCCGGACCGGACTCGATCGGCGTCGTGAAGTGTCGGTTGAACCGCGGAAACGCCTCGCTGAATATGGAGGAATTCGTCGCCGCGCAAGTCGATTACGAGGCCGCATTATCGACCCTACGAAGGAAGCCGCACGACCCGTCAGTTGAAGCCCTGTGTCTTTACCACCTGGGCGATGTGGCCGATCGGTTCGTCGATCTAGCAGGCGCCCAACGGCTTTTTGGCCAGGCACTTGCGATTCAAACGATCGTCGATCCGAAGTCGCTGGCCGTCGCCAAAACCGAAGACGGACTCGGTCAGGTGGCCAAGGACGGGTTTCAATTCGAGGAGGCCCGTGAGCACTTCGATCGAGCTCTTAGCATCCGCCGCGAGAAGCATGCCGAGCCGGAGATCATTGAGTCGCTGATCAACCTTGGCAATCTTTACGACAGTTCAGGCGATCCCATCCAGGCAGCTCGAAGTTACTCGGAAGCGGATGCCGCCCTCGCAATACGCGGAGGGGAAACAGATCCCAATCGGATCGCGTCGCTGTCGAATCTGAGCAATATTGAGATAGACCTTGGCGACTACGCGCATGCAGATGCACACCTGGATACTGCAAGGCAGATTGCCGACCGTTTGAAGGTTGCGCCCCAATCGCGAATTCCCCTGCTGACTGCGCAAGGCAACAATGCGCTCAGCCGAGGCGACCTCTTGGCCGCGGAGCAGGATTTCGAATCGGTCTTAAGGGCCGTCCAATCCTCACCGCGGGACGCGATGCTGAAGGCTCTCGTGCTGAATGACCTGGCAAACTGTCGGATTGCAATCGGGACCCAGAGGCTGAAGGGGCTTCAGGCAGGCGATCCCGAGAACAATGTCATGCGGGCCAGCGCGCTGCACTGGCTCGACGCCGCTGATGCCGACAACGGCACCGCGATCGTTCTCCTCGCCCCGAGATACGGACCGGACGCGCCCCGCCATCCCGGAGACTTCGACCCCGCGGATTACGATGCGCACCGCCGTGCACAATCGGCTTACGCCTTTGTCGGCCTGGGGCTTTCAACGTTCTATCGGTCGCCTAAGGATGGTGCGCGACTCGCGCGGGCAGAGCATTATCTCACCCGGGCTAGCATCCTCTTCCGCGGCAGGAGCGCAAGCCCGCTCGATCTGGCTACAGCGCTCGGGAATCTTGGCGCCGTCCGCGATGCGCTCGGTAGCTACGTAGCAGCGGATGCCGCGCTGTCCGAGGCGGAAACCAACTATCGCCGATTGGCTCCGTCTTCATTGGACTTCGTGGCGGTTTTGGTGAATCACGGAAAGGCGCTTGAGCACCTTCGCGCACGCTTGCCCAAAGCCGCTCGATACGCGGAACCTATCCGTAAGTATACGGAGGCGATATCGATTGTGGAGGCGCAGCGCGGCTTGGTATACAGCCGCGACTCACGGCGGCTTATCGCCGAGGAGGAGGCGGATCCGTACATTGCACTCAGTGGCGCGCTGGTTGCCGTCGGCCGGACAAAGGAGGCCCTCATCGCGCTTGAGTCTGCCCGCGGCCGGAGCCTTTCGGCGGCCATCCGGGCCGCGCGGTCCGCGATTCGGGGGGGAGCAGCGCCGGACAAAGCGGCCAGGGAGCGCAGCAGCCTCGATGCCACTCGGACCAGGCTGTTGATCCAGCGAGAATGGCTCGCAAACCAGACAACCGTAGACAGCGCCGCGCGCCTCGAGAGAATCGCACAGATCGACTCGGATCTCCGCGCAACCGGTCTCCGCGCCAGAACGCTGGACGAGCAAATTGGCCGCCAAATCGCCGCGGAGCGGAAGCTGGATCCCGGCCGTGCGGCGATCGAGCATCCGCCCCGGATCGACGCCGACGCCGTCGAGGCCGCGCTCGACCCAGGGACGCTCGTGTTAGATTATCTCATCGCGGAGGACCACGCGTATCTCTTCACGATCCATGCGGCCGACCGCAGCGGCAGAAAGGAAGTCGTCTATAAGGTCTATCCGGTCGGCGTCGTTACCACGCTGAGCGACCGGACTCGACGCCTATACAAAAGCGTCACCAGCAATCCCGACCCGAATCCCCGCGAAGCCGCCGCCAGGCGGCCGATTCCTTTCGATGAAGCCGCCGCCGCCGACCTGTATGGTCTTCTCGTGTCCCCGGCTGGCACCGAGCTTGCGAGTTGCGAGCGGCTTCTGATCATCCCGGACGGAATGCTCTGGCGCGTGCCGTTTTGCGCGCTCAGACAGGTCGAGACCGGCGGGCGCCGCCGCTATCTGATCGAAGAGAGGCCGATACACTACGCGGTCTCCATAGGCGTCTATGCCGCGATCAAGCAGAGCAGGCGCGAGGCCGCCGCTCGCCGAACTGCGCTCGCGTTTGGCGATCCTGCCTATCCGCAGACCCTGTTCGGGGCCGCCGCTGTCGATCGTCGACTCGAGACGCATGCGAAGGCGAAGCACTTCGCGGCGTTAAGCGGACAGTCCGCGGCAGGTTCGCGCGCACAGCCACGCGCCGAGCCCATGGCGGCGCCGAAAAACGGTCCCTATAGACGGCTGCGCAGGACCAGGTTCCAATGCACGACACAGTACCAACTGCTCGGCATGGGCGGCGAGCCGTTCTTTGCGGAGCGCGCGACGCCGTCGGCGGTATTCCAGCAGTGCGGCGCGGCTTTCGACGTTCCATCGCTCTGGCTGCGCCTGCACTTCGCCGTCCACTTCAACGAGAACTCCGCCGACCCGTTTCTCTCCCATTTGGCGCTCGCGCCAGAGCACGGCGAGAAGGCGTACAGCGGTCCGCTGTCCGGATACGCGATTATGGACCGTCTGCGGCTTCGCGCCGATCTGGTCACCATCGCCGCATGCAGCTGCGGCGCGGGCCAACCGACCGCGCTAGAGGGCGCGATTGGCATACCGTGGGCGTTTCAGTACGCCGGGGCGCGCAGCGTGGTTGCCGCGCAGTGGATCACCGATACCGATAGCTCGTCGATGCTCTTCTGCGGCGATGACGAGGACCGTAGACTGCACGGCAGGGCGATTGGCACAGCCAGCCCCAACTCGAACGGCTTCTACGGGGCGCTCACGGGCCACCGCGGCTGGGGCCCGTCGCAGTCGCTCGTCGCGCCGCAAACCAAAGACGAAGCCGTCCGCACCGCCCAGCTCGACATGATCCACGGCAAGTGCGGCGGCAAGTACGCGGCGCCTTTCTACTGGGCCGGCTACGCCCTCCAGGGCGACTACCGGTAGGTCTACGACGTCCGTCCGCGCAAACGCATTGGTAGGGCATCGCATCCAGACAGCCGCCGGCGATACCATATCTGGCCCCAGGCGCCCATCATGCCGCGGAGAGGCATTAGGCCGAAGGCCCCCGAGCGAAAACGTTTACGTCATCACCCGTCGCGGGGTCCATTGCGCCATCCCGCCCGCTGTCCTCGCAGCGCGACGGCCCGGTACGGCCACAGATGCGGCATCTCAACGTGGACGCGAGGTTGCCCGGATCGACTTCGCGGGCGATCATTCCGCCTGGAACTGCTGGTGTAATCCGAGCGGTCGCGCCAGCTCCGGGAAGTTCGCGAATCAAGTGGGCGAAAGTTTTTTCGCCCTACAGCAAAAAGAACCGGAATTGTATCGTTTAAATAGACATCCTCGTCTCTGGAGCTACACATGACGGATAATCCACTCAGACGCACGGTCAAATGGTGCATACGGAAGCTAACCCCTGCCCCGCGTATCGATGAGCACACGCCGGACGCGGAACTCATCAGCATCGGGTCCCGCGACGCGTGGGACGTACTGTTCAAGCGCTACAAGGGGCTGATCAGATCAATTGCCAGGCGCTACACATCGAACCCTTCGGACATCGACGATGTCGTTCAGGAGGTGGATTACAGGATTTACCGTGGGATTGCATGGTACCGCGATCAGCTAGCCTTTGGAGCCTGGGTGCGAGCGATCACGAGAAACTACTGCCACGACCGATTCATAAGGCCCCTGAAAGTGGCTCATGAGTCAATCGACTACCTCGATCTTGCCGCGCATGCTGGATTCGGCGCCGATCCTGCGAAGGAGCTTGAGAAAGCCGAGCTCTACGAGATCGTTCGCAAAGCAATCGCCGACCTCGGGGAGATGTACCGCGTGCCCTACGTCCTATATGAAATAGAGGGCTTGCCCTACCAAGAGATCGAACGGAAACTTGACATACCGCACACAACGCTTACCAACCGCTTGCGCGTGGCGAGAGTGAGGATTCGCGAGCAAGTCGCGATCTATCTCGACCGACGGGCCGTGGTTAAGGCTCCATGCGCCCCGGAAACCCGCGGGCGGAAGAAGAACCAGACCGTGAATACGGAGGCCACAGAAAATGACTGAACACAACGACGACGCAATCGACGAATTGCTCAAAGCCTATGCGCGGGATAATCGTCGAGTGGACGCCGACGACACGCAAGCCGGACATCTGAGCCCTGCCACATACATATTCTACGTGGAGCGCCGACTGGGTCGCAGGGAAAGGGAGCGCGCGGAGCAGCATCTGGCACAGTGTGACCAATGCCGGCGGGAATTGCGGCTGACTGAAACTCGTCTGCGAGGCGCAGGGGCGCCACTCGCACCGGCGTTCGCCACGGCCGATGCGCTGCAAACCTCCGCGCCGCGCTACTCCGGCGCGAGCCGTCCACGCCTCGTGACCGCCGGCTTCGCGCTCGCAACGATGGCACTCGCAGTCCTGTTCCTATGGGACCACGCGGCCCGCGGCTCGGAAGAGGCGCGAATTGTCCGTCTCAGCAGGGCGCAACAACAGCTCGCGGCCGCCGCCGCGCGCCAGAATGCAATACGTGAGCAGCAGGACCGATCGCAGATTGCAGCACTGCGCGCCCAGCACGCCGCGGATGCCGCGCAGTCGGCCGCGCTCAACCGGCAACTCGCAGCGGCGCGAATCAGGTTGAACCAGGACGGACCGACGCA
>DATGJU010000048.1:0-2297 GCA_035295045.1 Chthonomonadaceae bacterium | reverse complement strand
CATAAGGGAGCACGCTCCAGGAGCGGACGCCCTTCGGATCGAGGTCGACGATCATGCGGAAGCTGGAGCCGCCGGCACAGACGATGCGGCCGTTGGCGAAGGGACCGAAGTTCGGCGTCACCGTGGCCGTCGCGTCGCCTGGCGCGAAGTAGCCCAGCCCGGAGACCGGCGCCGTGTGCTCGCCACGAACGGAGACATGCACCTCGCCCCAGGGTTCATCGAGCGGGCCGTGCGGCAACAGGTACGCAGCGGCTTTGTCGAGCGCGGAATCGAACGCGGCAGCCTCTTCCGTGGTCCACGCCTCGCCGCGCTCCGTCTTGCGGGCGATCGCGGGCATACGCCTGTCGGCGCGCATCCAGTACAGATACAGTGCGCAGCCCTTCGAGCCGACGTCGGCGCGGCAGTCCCAGTGGCGCAATACCTCGAGCGCCTGTGCATGAAGCCGCTCGGCGTCGATCTCTTCAGGGGCTTTCTCATACCGGTGAACCCCTGTTGGACCGGTGATACTTCCAAAGAATCGACGAAGCTTCTCCTGCTCGATGAGGCGATTGATCAGGCTTCTCGCATAGGGCACGAGCGTGTCGGTGGCGTAGGATTTCGCCTTATCGAGGGTGACGCGGTCGTCGCCGGTGAGCAGCTCCTTGAGGCGCTCGTAGCGGGTGGTCGAGCCGTAGGAGGTGACGTACTCCGGCCAAGCGGTCGACTTGATCTCGCCGCCAAGCGTGGTGAGCCAGGGCGCGGTGTTGCAGTTGATCAACAGGCCGGACGCCGGGTCTTCGGCGTGAGGCAGGGCGTCTAGCGGCCAGGGATCGCCCCACTTTGTGCGCGGGTCGTCGCCGGGTACGGCCTTGCTCCAATCGAGCGTCTCGTCCCGCCGCGGCACATTGGCGTTGTACTGGTAGCCGATGTGGCCCCGCGTGTCCGCGTAGACGATGTTCCACATCGAGAGACCGTGATCCTGGAGCGCGGCGCGGAACTCGGCCGCGGTGCGCGCGCGGGCCATGCGCAGCGACTGACGAAACATTGCGCCGAGGTTCGGGATGGCGAGCCGGACTGCCTGCGGGCTGAGCGGCGCGAGCGGCCCCCAGGCGGTCCGGCGGGCGGTCTGCTTGAGCGTCTTCAGCGCGGCGCCCTCGCGGAAGCGCAGCTCCAGCGGGACCTGCTCGAAATCGCGCCAGACGCCGTGATAGCTGTACTGGTTCGGATTTGCAGGATTGGTCTTGACCGTTACGAAATCGTAGAGGCGTGGGTTGTTGTTCGTCATCGACCAGGCGACGTGGTCCGTATGGCCCATCGAGCCGAACGGGAGACCGGAGAGCGTGATGCCGTGGAAATTGAACGTACGGCAGTAGACGGCATACTCGTACCAGAGCAGCGGGCCGCTCCAGTTCAGGTGCGGATCGATCGATAGGATCGCACGGCCATTGGCGGTTCGCTTCGGCGCGATGGCGAACTGGTTCGAGCCGATGCCGGGCAGAAGCCGGTTGGAAATCTCCTGAAGCGGGAAGGCCGCCTGCGCGAGCTGCGCCAGCGAGATCACGTCCACCGGCGTGAACGGCTCGATCCAGCCCGGAATCCGGCCCTTCTGCTCGGCGACCGCGCGGTTGGCGCCATCGCAGAAGCGCTGGACGCAGGTCCGCGCCTCCGCGGGAAGCGTGCCGGCGGCCTTGATCGCCCGCTCCTCGATGCCGAGCGAGCGCAGGAAGCTGTCCGTTATCAGATGAGCCTGGCCGTCCACCTCGGCCCGCCGGCCGCGCGCCTGCTTGAAGTTACGCGCCATCTGCTCGGCGTTGTCCTGCGCCATCGCGTAGCCCAGGCCGTACATCGCGTCCGGCAGCCGATCGGCGACGACGGAAGGCGTCCCGTACGCGTCGCGGTAGATGGTGACGGATTGGGCCTCCGTCCGGCCGGCGGACAGGACGAGGACCAGGGCGGCAAGCAGGCGAATCGCGGATTTCATGGGCAGACGGCTCCTCTCCAGGCGCGACCATGATAACATAACCCGTGTTTAAGATCAATTATCTGAACCAAGGCGAAGCAGATTTCGGGGAATAGACGGATAGCGGCACGCCGGGCGGTCACCCGCCGCCGGATGAGTCGCCGGGCTGAACCCGGCGGTGGATTGGCGTCGCACCCGCAAACGGGTACCCGAACCCCGCGCACCCAGAGGCTACCCGGTGGCCTTCGGCCCGTCGCCCGCCTGCGCGGGCGGAGCCCGTTGCCCGCGCAGGCGGGGAATGAGCCGAAGGCTACCGAGACACCGGGTTCAGCCGGTGGCAGCCAGGCGGCGCCGAGCA
>DATGJU010000047.1:0-12238 GCA_035295045.1 Chthonomonadaceae bacterium | reverse complement strand
AGTCTGGAGGTATTTGTCGCGCATGACGCCGGAATATTCTCCAAGGCACACCGTTTATCCCTGCCAGGCCACTCGGTCGGAGACAGAATCACGGGCGGCGACCTGCCGGTCCGCCTGTAGACTTGAACTCTACCCTCATGGCGGACCCGGGTGGATCGTCGCCCGTGATTCCGATTGGCTCAGGGTGCCGAAGCGCTTCGCTTCGGCGCTTAACCGCCTACCGTTTAGTAGCGGTGGTGATGGTACCGGTGTCCAGAGCGGTAGCGGATGTGGCCATGGCCGCCGCCCAGGTTCAGATTGATTCCGAACGAAGGGTCCGACGTCCAGTAGTCCGGCCCGCTATAGTAGTACGGGTCGTCGTAGCCCGGAACCACGTACACCGGCGACGGGGCGTAGTAGAAGCCGATCGAGGGGCCGCCCCAATAGCGATGCCACCCGGCATGGCGCGAGTGGCTCCACGAGCCGCCCCTGAACCGGAAGTGGACCGGATCCGCGTTCGCCGGGGTGCTCGAAATCACCAGTCCGAGCAGCAGCGCGCTGGCCAGTAGTGTAATGTTTCGGCGAACCATGTTAACCTCCTTGGTTTTACCGAATAATGGGCGCTGTCATGTTCTCGCAGTTAGTTGAAGCCGCGGTCTCTCCTGGCGTCCAATCGTCTCATGTTCGACGCCGTACTCTGACCGCGGAACGTCACAAGAGAGACGGTAGCGCCGCGTGGATTGTTCCTGGGCAGCGCTTTTCCGAGGCCGATCGCGAACTTAACTAGAACTTAACGCCTCGTTAACGCAGGCTTAAACTCCATCTGGCACACTGTCATGCGAATGGCCATCGTGTAGGGCGGATTGGAGGAAATAAACAATGAAACGCTCGGGTTTCACGCTCATCGAGCTCCTCGTAGCCATCGCAATAATCGCGATTCTGGCTGCCGTCCTCTTCCCCGTGTTCGCGCAGGCCCGCGAAAAGGCGCTCGGTGTCTCCTGCCATTGAACAGATAGCAGTCGACGATAATCGCTTTCTGAGAGCACGCAGGCGTCCGCACAGGCCTCTCACCCATAGCCGGCGGCCAACCGGCATTCCAAACCGAATACGAATCCTCGTCACAGAATCAGGAGCAACCATGCGCTTCGCGGGGTTTGCAGCCGCCGCGCTGCTCGTCGGCTCGTGCGTTCACGCGCGCGGCGCAGGCATCGATAGCGGGCCGTATCTCATGCACGCGACTACCACGGGCGTCACGGCCTGCTGGGTCAGCGACCAGCCGGCCGCCGGCGCGGTCCAGGTCGCGGGCCAGCCGGCCCCCGTGCTCGACGCCGGCGCGTCCCGTTACCACCGGCTCAAGGTGACGGGTCTCAAGCCCTATACGAGGTACGCGTACGCCGTGAGCTGCGCCGACTGGCCGTCGCGAAGAGTCGGCGGAGCGGGCCAAGCGCCTGGAGCCGATCCTTCAGAGCGGCCACGTCCAGGTCGTAATCACTGGGCACGATCACGACTATCAGCGCCACGCGCACAACGGCATAACCTATCTCGTGACCGGTGGCGGCGGCGCGCCCCTCTACAGCGTTACGCCGGACACCCCGTACGTGAAGAAGGCGAAAATGGCGCACCACTACTGTGAGTTCCGGGTGGACGGCGACGCTATAACGGTTCGCGCCATCGAGGTGGACGGCTCGGTCATCGAGCAATTCAGTCTTCGGTCCGACCTCCGGGCGCTTTAGCCCTCGCTCCTCATCGTGCGCCGGCGGCCCGGCCTGGTCGTCGGCGCCTCCATACGCGCGGCGACTGCACAATCGTGACACCGGCGCACCTCGATATTGCGTAGTGACGTTTGGCGCCTGGCCTGGCCGGAGGGCCGCCGGCTGCCCGCCCGGTCCAGCCGCCGACTCCGGGCGCATCGGATCCGCCGTACGGTCACCCTATCTGCTTTGGAGTATGCACGATGGTCAATCCAGTTCGAGCCCTTTTCGTCGCACTTGCGCTTACCGCCCTCGCAGGCGGCAGCATGGCCCAGCCCGCGCCAACGCGCCCGGCGGAGCTCCTTAAATGGAGTATGTCCAAGTACGCGGCGATGCCCACGTTCCAGGCTGATTGTGCCTGGACCGCGACCTATGGCGGAATGCCGACCGGCCAGAGCGCGACTCGCTCGCTCTGGTATCGCAAGCCCAACGTCTTCAAGGTGGTCACGATGCAGGGCCGGACCGGGATGGGGCAGACCAGCGTCAGCGACGGCGCGCACCTGACGGAGTTCACGACGGGCCTCGGTCTCGGCGGACAGCGGTATCCGGCGCCGCCGTCGATCGCGGCCGCCACTTCGATGCAGATGAACCACCCGATGTTCTGCGGAAGCCTGCTGTATAAGTTCTTCGGCGGTCCGGGCAGCTACGCCGCGCTTGTCAATGAAGCGAAGAAGGCCGTGTCGTTCGGCGCGCCAGTTACCGTCGGGGGCCAGAGCTGCAAGACCGTCAAGATCTACGCCCAGGGGCCATCGTACGGCAATGCAGAGATCGCCATTGGCGCGGACGGCCTGGTCCGGCGGATCCAGTACGACAGCGAGCCTTTGATGAAAATGATGCAATCGGATTCCATGCGGAAAATGGTCCAGCAGATGATGAATTCGCCGGAGGTTCAAGCGCAGATTAAGAAGCACGGCGGGACGGCCCCGAACGGCAAAGCGCTCCAGGATGCCATGGCATCGGCGAAGAACCTCCCGACGACCTCGATCACGAGCGAAACCTATTCGCGCATCGTGGTAGGCAAGCCGATCGACGCCGCCGTGTTCCGCGCGGCGCCGCCCAAGACGCAGCCGGTTCAGGATGTCGGCGCCGTCGGGCAGTCCCGGCCGCCTGTTGCGCTGGGCAAGCCGGCCCCCGCGGTTGCCGTGACCGAGTTGGAGGGCGGTCGCCGAACCCTCGGAGATTTCAAGGGGAAGGTCGTGCTGATCGACTTCTGGGCGACCTGGTGCCCGCCGTGCCGCAAGGGACTGCCTGAAACGCAGCGCTTCTACCAGGAGTACGGAAGCCGCGGCCTCGCTGTGCTGGCTGTCAGCGACGAGTCGAAGGCGACCGTGAAGCCATTCCTCAAGCAGAACCGGTTCACGTTTCCAACCTACCTGGACAAGGGCGGGATAATGGGGCGGGCATTTGGTGTCACGGCCATTCCAACCGTCGCCGTCATCGATCGGAACGGCCGGCTCTCGTCCTATCTCGTTGGGCTTTCGCCGCGCCAGACGATCCTCGCGGCGCTGAAAAAGGCCGGACTGGACGTCCGGTAGCTGCGCCGGCGTCCGCCGGGGCCGCGCCGATGTCGGCCGGGCCCGGGCGGGCCGGCATCACAGGCGGGCATGGCGGTGCGTCCGTTCAGCCGGTCCGCCTATCCGCGTAGGTTGCCGGAACCACCGCGAACATAGACGGCTTGTAGAGGACGCTGGATTGCGGATCCGACGGCGAATAGAGGACGGTCAGCTTGTCTCCGTCGTCGACCTCTTCGTAGAATGCCTGAGGCACGCGCATCTCACCAAGCACCTCGGCGCCCGGCTTTGCGCTCTTCTCGTCCGAGGCGCCGGGTTTCGGGCGCTCCGGCTCCGGCTCGAACCGATAGTGGACGACGTAGCCGTTCGCGCCGGCGCCCCACACCTCCTTGCGCATCACCGTGGCGATCCCGGCCTTGCCGGTCCGGCACAGCTCCTGCTGCCGGTTCGGAAGCGCGAACGTGAACCAGCAGAGAGTTCCAATGAGCAGCTCCGCCACGAGCGTTATCAGGCCGACCATTCCCACCGATCCCCAAAACAGGTCGTTTGGCAGCGCCGGCCGGTTCATCTGGTCGGGAAAGAACGGAACGTAGCGAACGCGTATCGGCGTGTCCTGCTGCATCAGCTCGATCTGGGCCGGCGGGATTTGGGCCGATCCCTGGTAATCTCGGCCATCCACGCGGAAGGTGTAGTCCATTATGGAGGTGCGCTGGCTGGGCGTCCCGCCGCCGCTGCCGGCGGGAAGGTTCGGACCGCTGCTGCCCTGCGGCGCCGGCTGGTCCGCGCCGGCCCGGAATCCCCGGACGACGCCGTTCGCTGGAGCCGTGATGCCCATCACCAGTTGGAGGCAGAAGAACACGAACAGACCGATTCCCACCCCAATGAGCAGGACCATGCCGAACCGGTACAGCAGGGCGCCCGATGCGAGGCTCTCTTCCCGCGGGCGCGTCTTGCGCGGGACTGGCGAAAGCAGCTCCGGCTCGATTGAATGCTCCATCGCGTGTATGAACTCCGATGCGGTGCAGCGGATGCCACCTGGGATTGGACGGGAGGAGCGGCGCGAACCGATTCGTAACAGGCGGCCGCTCAATCCAGAGTATAGCATTTGCCGCAATATCGGTCAACGACGGAAGGTTGCTCTGGGACGCTATGTCGCGACCGCCTCGGGCTGGCAGAGATCACGAAGGAGGCCGGTGAGGCATGCGTAGAACGGGGCGATCGTATCCAGGGCGACACGCTCGTTGACGGTGTGCGCGCCGAAGATGTCCGGTCCGAAGGAGATCATCTGCAGCGAGGGGCGTTTGCCCTTGAGCACGCCGCACTCCAGGCCGGCGTGGACTGCCATCACCTTCGGCGGCGCGCCGAGAACACGCTCGAAAGTGCGCTCGGCCTGGCGCAGCAGTTGATTTTCGGGATCGGCGGGCCAGCCGGGATAGCCGTCGCCGAACGCTACGGACGCGCCGGACCGCTCCAGGCGCGCGCGCATGCTCTCCTGCAGCGCCTCGATCGCGCCCTCGGCGGACGAGCGCGTGGCGCACTGGAGCGTGAACGCCTCCTGCGCGCCGCCGATCACGGCGACATTGTTGCTCGTCTCGACCAGGCCCTCGACCACCTCCGACCACGTTTCCACGCCGCATGGCAGTGCGCCGATCGCCGACAGGATCCGGTGCGATTGCGCCGCCGAAATGGGCAGCGGCGCGGCGCCCTCCGCGACCCGCTCGATTCCAAGAGCGATCCGGCCCGGCTCGTCGGTCCTGACGACGGAGGCGATTCCCGCGCGGACCGCCGGATCCGTGAACCGCTGCCGCAGCCGCTCGGCAAACGCGGCATCGACCCACACGACAAGCTCCGCATTACCCGGAATGACGTTGCGCGCCGTCCCGCCCGAAAACGAGGCGAGCCGTGCGGACGATTCGAAGCCGGTCGTGAACCGCGCCGCTCCGATCAGCATCGTGATCGCGTTGCCTCGCCGCTCGTGGATCTGCACACCGCTGTGGCCTCCGGGCAGCCCCGTCAGACTAAGGCGCACCGGGAACTCGCCGTGCGCGGGCGAGCTGCGCTCCGCCTTCCACTCCGCCATCAGGTCCCGCCCGCCCGCGCAGCTCACGCAGATTTCGCCGATCTCCTCCGTGTCCAGGTTGATGAGCAGATCCGCGCGCAACAGATCCGGGTCCATCTTGCGCGCGCCGGTGAGGCCGGTCTCCTCCTCGACGGTGAAGAGCAGCTCGAGCGGCGGGCAGTCCGTGATTCCCGAATCTACTGCGACCGCCTGCGCGGCGACCAGCCCTATCCCGTTATCGGCGCCGAGCGTGGTGCCAGTGGCCATCACGAACTCGCGCTCCCGCCCGCTCTCCGTCCGCCGCTCGACGCGCGTGCGGATCGGATCGCGCGTGAAGTCGTGGGCCGCGTGCTCCAAGTCCTTGACGCAGACCATATCCATGTGCGCCTGGATGATGACGCCCGGCGCGCCTTCGCCGGCGCCCCGCCCCGGAACCGAGGCGACGCAGTTGCCGGCCGCGTCTTCGGCGAACGCGAAGCCGTGCTCGTCGGCGAATGCGCGCAGCGACTCGCGGACTCCGGCCTCATTGCCGGAGCCGCGCGGAATGCGGCACAGCTCCTCGAAATACCTCAACAGCAGGACGGCATCACGATCCATAGCTGGCCCCCACGCTCAATATGACCCGCGCCGCGAGCGCTCCCGCCGCGGATGGCTGACAGCCTATTGTACCCTGCCGGATTTGGTAATGGTGGGGTAATGGCTGGCGGATAGAATGAGGATACGCCGGGTTTCAGGATCGTATCGTGAAAGGAGCCGCCACAATGCGTCCCGCGCTATCTCGCCTTTTCTCCCCATGTCTGTTCGTCCTAACCGTCGCCCTGCTGCTGGTCGGATGCGGCGGCGGCGGCAACGGCTCGTCCCGTTCATCCGCGACGGCCGTTGCCGTTACCGCCGCGCGCGCCTCAGGTCGTGCGGTACTTCCCGCGGGTTTCGCGCTCAAGCCGGCCACGCTTACGGTCGCCTCCTCGGTCGACGATTCGCTGCTGAAGGCCGACGCCACGTTCAGCCTTCGGTCGCCTGGAAGCGGCCCCGCTCTTACTGTCCTGAAGGACCCCGGCGGCAAGCCTATCCTCTTCGGCTTCATCGATAACGCAGCGTCCGGCAGTCCCCAGGCTGCCGGCAATGGCGAGATAAGTCCCACGCAGACGGCGGTCGCGCTGCTCTTTTACACCCTGGGCCTATTCACGGTACCTTCCAGCCAGTGGCAGCACGCGCGGGACCTTATCGCCCAGTCGCCGCAGAGCGCCCAGCTCGCAACGGTCATCAGCAGTCGTATCGCTGCCAATCCAACCGCACTCGCCGACGGCGACCCGCAAATCCTGGACGCCATCACCCAGGCGCGTCAGGCGGTGCAGCCCGGCTCGCGCGCAGCATCCAGCGTTGCGACTGCGCCGCAGTCCACCGCCTCGGCCGATAGCGGGCCGGCGCTCACGACGGTTACCATCTCGCGGGCGGCGGGAGACCCCGGCGTCCTGATCGACCCGCCCTCGTCCGAGGAGCGCAGCGGCGTTAACGTGAACGTAAGCCCGGACAATACCGGGATCGTCCTGGTGAACCATGCTCGCCGCCGGGCCGCCGTGTTCATCTACGAGGTCGCAACGGTGGACAGCCAGGGGATTCGCACGGACCTGGCTACTCCGAAACCGATGACATTCGCCGGCACGACGCTTGTGCAGGCGCTCTTCAATCCGGGCAATCCCAACGCGCCCTCGACCTTTATGGAGGTGGCCCCGGCAAACGCATTGAACGGCACCTTCGGCGCGCTGAGCGATGTGATACCCAGCCTGGTCGGCAATCCGTCGCTGGGAGTCACCGTTCCCAATCCCAATACGGTCATCAAGGATGGCGCATGGGTGGCACAGAGCACGGGACCCATCACGCTTCCGCCCGACGGCGCCGCGGCGCAGACGATCTACAAGGTCGTCCTTGTCGGCCCCTCGTTCTCGCAGAAGAACGATGTGACGACGTCGCTACTTGCCACCGATCCCACGCTGCACTTCACCGCATTCGCTCCTCAGTGGCAGCAGGTTGTCACTCTGCTCTCCAAGGAGCAGCTCGTGCTCGACATAATCTTTCCGCTCGTGAGCAGCGTCGTGCTTACGGCCGACTTCGAGAGCAAGCTGGAAAAGATCGGTTCGACAGGCGTTATCGGCACCGGCAACCTGAAGGACGACATCGGCATCCTGGCCGACTTCATCGCCTTGGTCGGAAGCGCCCCCGACATCGTCACGTCCGTTGCAAACGCGACTAACGGCGACTTCTCCGCTGCAATGAAGAGCTTCGCGCAGGTGCTGGTCGATAGCGGCGACGTCCGAACCCGCGTAACGGAGTGGCTCCTGAAGAGGGTGAGCATCAACTACCCGCCCGATATATTTGGGCCTCCGAAGAATGTCGCCGATGAGTTCAAGGCTTCGCTCGAGAACTTCTCGAAGGCGGCCAGCGTCGCCGACCTGCTTCTGGCCCTCGCGGACGTCACGCGAATTACGCATGACAGTATCGGGGCCCTGCCGGTCCAATCCTGGGACGTGACAGTCGTTCCTCCAAAGGTCAGCCTGACCCCGGCGGCCGCATCCGTCTCCGTGGACCAGACCACCGTGCAGCTCACGGCGACGCCCGGCGCCCCAGGCGATCCCAAGGCGCCGTTCGTCTATCACTACGCCGTCTCGGGATCCGCGAACGGTGGCATCGAAGACAGCACGCACATTTCGGGACTCGACAAGGAGTTCGACTCCGTGGACGCTGCCATCACGTACGCCATGAGCGGCGGCGCGGTGATCGGACAGACCGACACGGTGACGGTGCAGGTGTTCGCCAATACCGGCAACTTCAACCACCCGGTAAAGGGCACGCTCATGGGCCAGGCGCAAAGCGTGGTGACGGTGCAGCAGTTCGCGAGCGGCTGCGGCGTACTGCCCGCCCCCATCGCCGGGACCTTCGGAGACGCCACCACGCCGGGCGTGGTCCATCCGGGCGATACTATTGCGGTAACGGTGACCATCTTTAACAAGAAGCCGAATACCAATAGCTACGCGCTGTTCCTGCAGGACTTCGTAGAGGTGAACGGCGGCTTCACGGACCCGAAAAGCAACCCGCTCGCGGGCCATGTAACCGCGGCAACGCTGGACGGCGAGCCGGTAGACGTGACGGCGCCCATCGTGGTGACGATACCGAACGGAAATACGCCGAACGAGCAGCACATCGTGACGTTTACGCTGGATAACAGCGTCAGCGTGCCGCAATGTCCGACCTTCGTCAAGACGAGCGCCATCCAGGAGCAGGGGCCATGGATCTTCCTGCAGGACGGCAGCACCGGCACGTTCCGCCCGTTCGTGATCCAGTCGAAGTAGGGTTCGGAGCAGCGCGCGGACCTCTTCCCCGACGCGGCTCCGTAACAACAAGCGCAACGTCTGCTATGCCCCCCGGCCGCTCGCGGCCGGGGGGCATTCACGCGCGGCAGGATTCCTCCCCGCGGATATGCAATCCTCAGGCAGGGCGCACTGCCTGCCAGCCCGTCCCTCGATCGTCGTGCCGTTCCGGAAGGCCGCCGCTGTGCCGATTAGACCGTTACGTATCGAGCTGCTCGGAGGACTCCGGGTCCACCGCGAGGACCAGGTGATTACGCGGTTTCGGTCGAAGAGCGGAGCCCTTCTTCTCGCCTACCTGGCCTTTTACCATACCCAGCCCCACCTTCGCGAGCGGATGCTCGATCTGCTGTGGCCGGACAGCGACGTCGACGCCGCGCGCAACCGTCTCAGAGTCACCCTGAGCTCGCTGCGCCGCCAGTTAGAGGCGCCGGGGTCCGCGGGCGCGGATGCCGTACTGTTCACGGATCGTCTCCACGTCGGATTGCGTGCGGAAGCGATCGTCACGGACGTGGGCCAGTTCGAGACAGCCCTCGAGGCGGCGCTGCACAGCGATACGGACAACGCCTGTACCGCACGTCTGGCGGAGGCCGCAAGCCTTTACAAGGGCGATCTGCTGCCGGATTCATACGCCGATTGGATAACGCAGGAACGGCAGCGACTCGCTCACGTCTACCGGACGGCCCTCCGCCGGCTGGTTCGGGCGTGCGTGCGCGAGCGCGATTTCGAGCGCGCGCTCGAATATGCTCTCAAAGCGGTAAGCAGCGATCCTCTCGACGAAGAGGCGCACCGCGACGTGATGCGGCTGCACGGCGCTCTCGGCCGTCCGGCGGCGGCGCAGCAGCAGTTCGCCGAACTAGAGCGTCTGCTTGCGGAGGCCGTTCGAGCGGTTCCCGCGTCGTCGACGCGCGAGCTCCTGGCGCAGATCGCGGCCCAGGCCAGTCACGCCCCGCCCCCTGATGGGCCGCCGGTACCAGGCCCGGGCCCCACGACGCGTGAACGCAGCCCTTCGCGCAGATCGCCCGACGCGGAGAGCGCGGCGCTGCCGTCAGCCTGCGGGCTGCCGATCTCGCTGACCCGCTTCTTTGGACGCTCCGCCGAGATCGCGCTTCTCCGTTCCCTGCTGGCCGGGCAAGACGCGGGCGACATGGCACCACAGCCGCGCCGCCGCCTGGTAACGCTGACCGGGCCAGGCGGCGCGGGGAAGACGCGGCTCGCACTGGAGGTCGCGCAGAGAATTCAGGCCGACTTCGATGGGCGCGCCTGGTTCGTCTCGCTGGCGGACGTTCAGGACCGCTCCATGATCGTCGATGCGATCGCCCGCGCGCTGCGATTGGCTGGCCACGGCGATCCCATGGAGCAGGTCATCGCGGTGTTGGGCGCCGGCCCGGCGCTTCTGGTGATGGACAACCTGGAGCATCTGACCGCGGATGCCGCCGACGTAATCGTCTTGCTGCTGGAGCACGTGCCGGAGCTCACCTGTCTCGCGACATCGCGGCGCAACCTGGGCGTTTCCGGCGAGCGCGAAGTCGCCGTCATGCCCCTACCCATATGGGCGCCGCCGGATTCGGACTCGCGCGGAGCCGCCGCGGCCAGCTCTCGCCTGCCGACCGTTGGCGAGCTCCTCGGCGTTCCCGGCATTCAGCTCTTCGTCGACCGCGCCCAGGCGATACTGCCTGACTTCCAGCTCACCTCGCGCAATTGTGCGGATATCGCCGCGCTGTGCCGGGCGCTCGACGGGCTCCCGCTCGCCATCGAGCTTGCTGCGGCGCGCGTCAGGGTATTAACGCCGCACCAGATCCTTGCCAATATGGCCCGCCGCTTTGAGCTGCTGGTCGATCGGCGGGCGAGCAAGGACACGCGGCACCGCTCCTTGCGCGCCGTAATGGAGTGGAGCTTCCAGCTGCTCTCCCCGGCACTGCGCCGGGCAATGGCTGAGCTTAGCGTCTTTCGCGGGGGATGGAATCTCAGGGCCGCGGAGGCGGTCTGCGACGGTCCGGACATGCTTGGCGCGCTAGATCAGCTTCGGTGCGATTCGCTGGTCCTGGCAGATCAGGCGCCGAGCGAGCTGCGCTTTCGAATGCTCGAATCCGTGCGCGAATATGCCGCGGAGCATCTTCACGGCGACTGGCGGCTACGTGTCCGATTCCGCCACGTCGCGTACCACGCGGAGCTGGCGGCGGAGGCGGCAGCGGGGCTGAGAGGCCCCGGGCAGGCGCATTGGCTGGATCTCCTCCAGGCCGACCTGGATAACATCCGGGCCGCACTGGACTATAGCCGGGAGGATCCGGCCGGCGCCCGCGAAGGCCTGGACCTGATACGCCATCTGTGGCGATTCTGGCTTTCGCGCGGCTGCCTGGCGGAGGCGCGCGAGCGGGCCGCAAGCGCGATTGCCCATGCCGGCGCCGCGACCGCGGGCGATTCGTACATCGGCGCACTCAACGTCGCGGGTGCGCTCGCGGCCGCCCAAGACGATTTCGCCGCCGCGCGGCCGCTTTACGATCGGGCGCTGCGCCTCGCCAGGGAATCCGGCTGCGACCATGGGATTGCCATGGCCCTCGGAAACATCGGAACGCTGGAGATGCGCTCCGGGAACCTTGCCGAAGCGAAGCAGGCGGTTGAAGCGAGCCTGGCGCTGCACCGCAGGCTCGGGAACGTGGCATCTATCGCCGATTCGCTCAGCTACCTTGCGGTGGCGGCCCTGCAGGCGGAGGATTTCGAGACGGCGCGGTCACTCTATGGAGAGAGCCTGGCTATGCACCGCGCGCTGGGCGACCGCATCCAGGTCGCCACGGCGCTCGGCAATTTGGGACTGATTGCGGAGCACGAGAACGATCTCGAAGCGTCGCGAGCGCTTCACGATCAGAGCCTGGCGATCCACCACGAGCTCTCCAACCGGATAGGCGCCGGGTATGCGCTCGCCAACCTGGGGCTCATCGCCAAACGCCAGGGCGACTGCGAGAGGGCGCGCCACTACTTTCGTGACTGCGTCGCGCTCTTCCGCGAGCTGGGAATGCCGCAACGAGCCGCCGCCGCGCTGGAGGAGCTAGGCGGCGTGGGCGCGCGGCTCGGCGAGGCTGGCGCCGGTTAGCGCTGGACCGCGAACTTGTGGAGCCGGCCGAACTTGCTCCATTCCGAGACGATCACGTCGCCGGACCGGTCGATGGCGATGCCGTGCGGCGAGTTGCAGATGCCCTCGGTCCACTGCGCCGGCTCCAGGCCGAAGTTGGCGCGCTGCGCTGCGTTCGGATTGTCGCCGAGCTGCGCGACGATGCTGTTGTCCTTGCCGAGGATGGTGACGCGGCCCTGCAGCTCCGCAATGGCGATTTTGTCCCCGGCGACGATCGCGGCGGCCGGCATGCGCAGGCCGCGCTGCAGCACCTTCACCAGGTTGCCATCGGTATCCCACTGCTCGACCCGGCCGCTCTCTCGATTGCAGACGATGAGCAGCGGCTTGGGGCCGCGCGTATCGACCGCCAGACCGTGGCAGCGGTTGAACTTCCCGTCCTCGACCGGCATCGTGGTACCGGGCCCGCCGAAGGACATCAGGTACTTCCGATCGCGGTCGTACTTGTG
>DATGJU010000046.1:0-7183 GCA_035295045.1 Chthonomonadaceae bacterium | reverse complement strand
AGGACACCGGAATACCGAACGAGTCGGGAGGCTACACGTGAAAAAGGGATTGACGCAGATCTGCCTCGGCCGCAGCTCCTCGATCCGCGAGGCGCTGCAGCTCTGCCGGGAGATCGGCTACGACGGGCTGGAGATACTGCTGACCGAGAGCGGCGAGCTTACGATGCGCTCCGGCCCGGAGGAGTACGCGGCCCTGCGCGAGATGAGCCGCGCGGCCAGCGTGGAGCTGACCAGCATCTGCGGCTCAGGCGACCTGAGCGCCGACGACCCGGAGGCGGTCGCAAGGGCGAAGGCGCAGATTCGCAAGATGTTGGAGGCCGCCGAATCGCTCGGCATCGACACCGTGCTGGTGACAGGCGGCCGGACGAGCGACAAGGTACCCTACGACGTCGCTTACGACCGCCAGCTCCGCGCGCTGCAGGAGCTGCGGCCGGATGCGGAGCGGCACAAGGTCAACATCGCGCTGGAAAACATCTGGAACAAGCTACTGCTCAGCCCGCTGGAGTTCCGCGACTTCCTCGATAGGGTCGGCAGCCCGTACGTCGGCTGCTACTTCGACACCGGCAACGTGCTGCTCTACGGCTACCCGGAGCAGTGGATCCGAATCCTGGGCAGCCGCACCAAGAAGATCCACTTCAAGGACTTCAAGATGGAACACTCGGAGCGGCGCTACGCCTGGACGCAGCTTATGCAGGGGGCCGTCGATTGGCCGGCCGTGATGCGGGAGATACGCGCGATCGGCTATGACGACTACGTCATCACCGAAGTCTGCGGCGACCGCGCCACCTACGAGGAGACCTGCCGGGTGATGGACACGATCCTGGCGCTGTAGCGGCGGGTCCGCGCCCCTGCGCTACTGCGGGGGCTACAGGAACCGCACATTTCCGCCGTTGGCGAACGCCCGCGTGGCGTTTCGCGTGTCGACCACGATCTGAGCCTCCCGGACGACCATCTCGAAATCGAAAGCGCGATGGTGCGTCACTACCAGCACGCAATCGGCCTCGCGGACCAGACCCGGCGTCAAATCACACGCCCGCCAGGTGGAGTGGCCCACCGCCAGGCTCGGCACGAACGGATCGCAGTAGCTGATGCGCGCGCCGCGCTTCTCCAGTAGCTCGAAGATCTCCAGCGCCGGGCTCTCCCGGAAGTCGCCCACGTTCGGCTTGTACGCCACGCCCAGCACCAGGAGGCGGCTGCCGCGCACGCACTTACTGGCGTCGTTCAGCGCATCGGTCACCAGGTCCACCACGTGGCGCGGCATCGCTCCATTGATCTCGCTCGCCAGCCCGATGAAGCGCGGCTCGTAGCCGCTCAACCGCGCCTTCCAGGAGAGATAGTGCGGGTCGAGCGGAATGCAGTGGCCGCCGATGCCGGGGCCGGGGTAGTGCGCCATGAAGCCGAACGGCTTGGTGGCCGCCGCGTCGATCACCTCCCAGACATCGATGCCGAGATGGCGGCAGACGATCGACATTTCGTTCGCCATCGCGATGTTGACACTGCGGAACGTGTTCTCGAGCAGCTTGGCCGCCTCCGCGACACGTGGGCTGGACACAGCGACCACCTCCGCGACGATCTGGCGATAGAGCGCCGCCGCGACCTCCGTCCCTTCGGACGTGCATCCGCCCACCAGCTTGGTGATGTTCGCGACGCCGTAGGTCGCGTTGCCGGGATCGACGCGCTCCGGCGAGAACGCAAGGTAGAAGTCCTCTCCTACTTTCAGGCCGCCCGCCTCCAGCATCGGCAGCAGCACCTCCTCGGTCGTGCCGGGATAGGTGGTGCTCTCCAGCACGATGAGCTGGCCCGGCCGCAGGTGCCGCGCCACCGCCTCGCCGGCCGCCAGGATCGCGGTCAGGTCCGGGTCCTTCGATTTGCGGAGAGGCGTCGGCACGCAGATCAGGACGGCGTCCGCCTCCGCCAGCGCCGTCTCCTCCGTCGTCGCCCGCAGCCTGCAGTCTGCCAGGGCCGCCGCGAGTGCGCTGTCGTCGAGGTCCTCGATGTAGGATCGCCCGGCCGCCAGCGCGGCGCAGCGCTCGCGGTCCGTATCCACGCCGGTGACGCGAAAGCCGGCGCGGGCGAACTCGATGGCCATCGGCAGACCGACGTAGCCGAGGCCCACGATCGCGAGGCGGGCCGTGCGTGCCTGGAACTTCGCGGTGAGGCGCGCAGCATGGTCGGCCTGTGCGGCCGCCGGTGTGACTGGCAATGGCGTTTCCTTCCCAAGAACCATGATCTGGAGCTGCGCTCTAGCGCGATGCCTCCCCCTCGCGGTAGCCGAACAGCCGCTGCGCCTTGACGATGTCCGCGACAACGGGTGGAACGGAGGCCTCCCAGCTCGGATCGCCGTCCTCGATCTTTCCGCGAACGTCCGGCGTGCGAATCTTCAGGATTTCCGGGTCCGGGCAGGGGATCGCTTCCAGCCGGCTTTGGTCCAGCAGGAAGTCCCGGATGTGGTGTAGTGGCGACTGGACCTCGGCATCGTCCAGAGTGATGATCCGTCCCGTCGCCGCGTCGAAGGTCGGATAGACGTACATCTTGACCAAGCGCCGGAACAATCGACCGACCGATTCGAGCGCGCCGCCGCCGACCTCCGTGCAGAACTGCTCGTCGAGTATTTTGCGCAGCGTCGGCACTCCGACCGCGATGCCGATCATCTGGTCCGTGTAGTCGTCGAGGTACTCGGCGAGCTGGTAGAAGCGGTTGAAGCGCGTCACGAGGACGTCGATGCCAAGGACGTGCAGGATCTGCGCGCGCGCCAGAAAGTCCTCATGGCTGATGCCCGATCCCGCGCCAAGGTCGTCCAGTGTCATCTCGGCGAGGACGATCGGCTCCTTGCCCTGCTGCTCCGGCTCCGCAAGGAACCGTTCGCGGGCGCGGTCGATCAAGTCGATCGTCAGCTTCGTCGCCGGCCGGAAGGAGCCGCGAACGACCAGGATCGGCCGCTTCCAGGTCACCTCGGAAACCTGCACGACCTCGCCCGCGGCGGTGAACATCGTCGCGTCCGATATTCCTTGCTCGACGAGCTGCAGGCTCAGCAGCCGGTTGTCCGCGCCCTCGAACGCAGGACCGGACACCTTCATCACGTCGATTTCGATCCGGTCGCGGGACAGGTCGTCCATCAGCGAATTCACGAGCACGGGCAGCTCGGCGTTATGATAAAACGCGCCGAAGACGAGGTTTATTCCCAGCGTGCCGAGCGCCTCCTGCTGCAGGGCCGCGGTCGTATCCATCAGGTGAACGTGCAGGATTATCTCCGACGGCGACTCGAAGGGCCGGGTCTGGAAGCGGAGGCCCACCCAGCCACGGCCATTCTCGGCGTGACCCGGCCGGCGCGTAGCCACCGTGTCCGCGAAGGAAAAGAAGGTCGTCGTGGCGCCGCGCGACGGGCCGAGTCCGTCGATGAGCTGCGCATACTCCAGGTCCAGCATTTGATTCAGGCGCTGCCGGCTGACGTATCGCTGCGCGCGACCGTACAGCGCGTCGCTCACCGCCATATCGTAGGCGGAGATCGACTTGGCGACAGTGCGCGCCGCGCCGCCGACGTGGAAGAACCAGCGTGCGACCTCCTGTCCGGCGCCGATCTCCGCGAAGGATCCGTGCGTCTGCGTATCCAGATTGAACTTGTGCGCCTTTTCGTGCGTTCCCATCGTGAAATCGGCCACGCTGCTCTCCTTTCCCCGGCGACGGCCCCGGAGCGTGCGCTCACCGCCCGCAGTGCGGCAGACACCCCTCCAGATTACCCGATGCAGCACGCGGCGCACTACGCGGGCCATTAATTCACGGTTATGAAATATTTATCCGGATTAACTGTCACAGGGGCCGGGCAGGCTCGTTGAGTAGTACCACAGAGGGAAAAGGCGACAACTATCGGACAGATCTCGAACCAAATCGCAAGAGAATCCGGCCGGTAATGCACAAGGGACAGGAGACGGAGATGAAACGGATACAGACACTCGGAGCGATCGGGCTTACCCTGGCGATGGGCGCCACCTGCCTTAGCGCGCCGATAACGGCCAGCGCAAGCGAAGAGGGCAAGCGCAACACCGCTTACGCGCTCGGCGCGGCCGCGGCGGCGCTGCTGCTCACCCAGCACAACAAGGCGCCCGGCCTCATAGCGGCGGGCGGCGCGGCCGTGGCCTTCGGGCAGCTTGGCCATGACCGAGACTACGGTGACCGCGATTACCGGGACCGCGACTACCGCGACGGGGACCGCGACTACCGGGACCGCGAGCACGCACGGTTCGAGAACGACAATCGCCGCGATCGGCGGCTGGCGGACGACAATTGGCGGCGCTGACACCGGCCGATCGGCGAGAGCGAGGGGGCGGGCGGCGATGCCTGCCCCCTCGCTTTTTTAGCGTCCCAGATTGCTTGTTAGCGCCCGCCTGAATCCGCGCCAGGCGGCCTCAACGAGCCGCCGCGGCCGGCTGTGCGACATCATCGCGCGCCGGTTCGCTGCGTGGAGGTGTTGCGGAGGCCATACCCAACGCCCCGCAGCGTCTCAAGCTGTCGCGAGGCCTCCGGCGGCAGCTTGGCGCGCAGCCGGCGGACGTGAATGTCGACCGTGCGCTCGGTGCCGGCGAAATCTACGCCCCAGACCATGTCCAGCAGTTGGCCCCGGTTGAAGAATCTCCCGCGGTGCGCGATGAGGAACCGGAGCAGGTCGAACTCGCGCGGCCGAAGGCGCAGCGAGCGCCCGTCGCAGTCGCGCACTTCGCCACCGGCAAGGTCGATCGAAAGGCCGGCAAAGAGGACCTCGTCCCCCGGAGACATGTGTCGGCGCCGGAAGAGGAGAAGCTTGATGCGCGCAATCGCCTCGGCCGGCGTAAAGGGCGGAAGCAGAAAGTCGTCGGTCGCCGCCAGCCATTCCGCCTGAGCCAGAGTGCCGGGACGCATAAGCGCGAGGCGCGGAGCAATGGGCGCCGCGCTGCCCCAAAGGGCGTGAAGGAGCCGCTCCAGATGGCGCATCGGCAGGAAATCCGGGCTGGACGAGAGGTCGGCCAGAACGAGATCCGGCGGGCGGCCGCAAAAGACCCCTTGCAGCCGGTCCAGGGCCACGTCGAACGCGCAGTCCAGGTCGGGACAGGCGGCTCGATACCCCGCAGTCAGGCACTCTTCCCGTATCGCCTCCAGGCCAGCGGACATCGGTGGTGGCGCGTAGATCAAGACGTTGTGCATGGCGACGCGGTCAGGCTCCCAATCCGAGAGCGAGCGCCGGTCCCACCGTGCCGGTGCTGTTCTGGAGGGACCGGCGCTCACTGCTCGCGGGATCTAGTCGCACGGCAGAGTCACGACAATCTCGCCGGAAGCCGAAATGCTTGCGGGATACGTCGTCAGCCCGCACTCCCCGTTCGCGGTTTCGCCGGTCGCCAGGTCGAACTTCCAGCCGTGCATGGGGCACACGACGGAGCCGCCTCCGGTCACACCGTCCGCGAGCGGTCCCGACCGGTGCGGACACTCGGCCTGGCAGGCGAATACCGCGCCCTGCCGGGTGCGGAACACTGCCAGGCGCAGCGACCCGACCTGAAAAGTGCGGCCCTCGCCCTGCGGCACCTGGTCGAGCGGTCCGAGGTTTGCCTGCGTGACTGCCTTCGATTGCACCGATGGCTCCATCGCAGTGCTCATCCGGCGGCCTCCGTGAATCTGCGCTCCGCTTGACCGGCGCTGCCCTGCGCTGCGTCCGCGGCGGCAGGTATCGCCGCCGCGAACTGGTTGGCCGTTCTGGGCGAGTACGCCTCGCGCCACGGATCCGCGTACGAGTCCACCGAGCCTTGCAAAGCCGCATCCAGCCGGGCGGCAATGCCGTCGCTATCCTCCACCACGACCGCACGAATACGCTCGATGCCGATGCGCGCGACGAACCCGTAGGTCCGCTCCAGGTATTTGGCGTTCTCGCGGTA
The DNA here is from genome assembly GCA_035295045.1 of Chthonomonadaceae bacterium. Lineage (GTDB taxonomy): Bacteria > Armatimonadota > Chthonomonadetes > Chthonomonadales > Chthonomonadaceae > DATGJU01. Next base: position 1,286 of record DATGJU010000046.1, on the reverse strand, counting down.
GTACTGAACGAACCGGCCTGCAATCCGCAGTACGTCGTCGTGCGACTCGACCGTACAGAGGAGGTCGCCTTTGCGAACGTGCGCGCCCGCCGCGCCGCCCACGTATACCTCCCACCTGCCGCCTTCGACAGCCACCACGCCGACGTCCTTGACGTAGGCCTCGGAGCAGTTGCGCGGGCACCCGGCCGTGGCCATTTTCAGCTTGCCGGGGCTCTCCAACCCCTGGAATCGCTCTTCGATCTTGATCGCCAGGCGCGTGCTGTCCCCCAGGCCGAACCGGCAGAAGTCGGTACCGACGCAACTCTTGCAGGTTCGGTAGTACTTGCCGTACGCGTGCCCGGACGGCATGTCGAGCGCCTTCCAGACTTCCGGAAGCTCATCCTTTTTGATGCCGAGCAGATCGATCCGCTGTCCGCCGGTGAGCTTTACCATCGGAACGTCGAACCGCTCGGCGACGTCGGCGATCCGCCGAAGCTGGCCGGGCGATGTGATGCCGCCGGGAATCTGCGGGATCACGGAGAAGGTGGCGTCCCTTTGAATGTTGGCGTGAACGCGGTCGTTGATGAAGCGCGCGTCGCGCTCGTCCTCGTATTCTTCGCCCCAGAGCGTTCGCAGCAGCGACGCGAGGCCCGGCTTGCTTGTCGCATCCTCCAGTCCATCGGCGAGAGCCTGGAATACGGAAGAGACCGACTTCAGGCCCTGCTCCCGGACGGCGCGGATCAGCTCCGGCTTGGTGAGGGGCACGCTGGGCACGTAGTAGTGGATGGAGGGGTCCTCCTCCACCTGTCCCTCGCACGCCCACTCCACGATCTCGGTTACCAGCGCCTTGCACGATCCGCAGCCCGTGCCGGCTCGCGTGGTATCCATCACGCCCTTCAGGCTGCGCCTTCCGGCTGCCACGCACTTACGGATCGCGCCCTTCGACACTCCGTTGCAGTTGCACACCTGCGCGTCGTCCGGCATTTCGAGCATCGTCATCTGCGGACTGGAGACGCCGATGTCGAAGAGCAGCGAGGCCCGGTTTTCCGGCAGGGGAAGGCCGCGGTCGAACGCCTGAATCAAATGCGCGGCCCGGCTCGTATCGCCGATCAGCGTCGCGCCCGCAAGAACGCCGTCACGGATTATCAGCTTCTTGTAGATTCCGCGGCGCGGCTCAGTAAAACAGACCACCTCGTCGTTGTCGTCGGCAGGCTCGATCGCGCCCATCGCGGCTAGCTCGACCCCCATCACCTTGAGCTTGGTCGCGATCTTGGAGCCGCGATACGCCGCATCGGGCCTGGAGCCCG
>DATGJU010000045.1:0-3175 GCA_035295045.1 Chthonomonadaceae bacterium | reverse complement strand
CGGATTTCCAAATCCATCGGCGCTCGGTCTTAGGTCGGGACCGGGACCGAGCGGCATGGCGCGGCATGCAACTGCCTGGTATCATAGCTATAACAACGTTCGCCAGGAGCCTTCCGCCTTGAACCGTCAGTTCCGTGAATTCTCGAGCGCACTGCTGCTCGCCTGCTCCACCGCGCTCGGCGCCGCCTCGGCCGCGCGCGCCGACGCCATCGACGACTACATGCGCCGCCAGGTCCGCAAGCACCACATTCCCGGCCTCTCGCTCGCCGTCGTCAAAGACGGCAAGGTGATCAAGGCGGCCGGCTACGGCTTCGCCAACATCGAGGACCGCGCAAGGGCCACGCCGCAGACCGTCTATGGGCTCGCATCCATGAGCAAGCAGTTCGCCGCAGCCGCCTGCATGCTGCTCGTGCAGGACGGCAAGGTCTCGCTCGACGCGCCAATCTCCACGTACCTGCCTGGCACGCCCGACGCCTGGAAGGAGATCAAGGTCCGGCACCTGCTTTCGCACACGTCCGGACTGCCGCGCGAGGGGATGCGTACCGAGCCGAAGACCGGTCGCGACGATTTCTCGCGCGAGGAGCTATGGAGCGCCGCAATCAAGCTGCCGCTCCAGTCCAAGCCCGGTGACCGTTACTCCTACAGCAACCTCGGCTTCAACCTGGTCGCGCTCATCGTCGAGAAGGTCTCCGGCAAGAGCTACGGCGACTTCCTGCAGGCGCGCATCTTCGGGCCGCTCGGCATGAAGTCGACCCGCGTCAACGACTACCGGACGCCGATAGCCAACCGCGCCTGCGGTTACGACTGGACCGCGAACGGCCTCCGCATCGCCGACCCGACCAGCCCGACGCTCTACTGCGGCGCCGGCGCCATCGTCTCGACCGTGCTCGACCTGGCGAGGTGGGACGCGGCGCTCTACACGGACAAGCTGCTGACCGCCGAAAGCCGCAGGCAGATGTGGCAGGCCACCAGGCTGAACGGCGGCCGAACGGCGAACTACGGCTTCGGATGGATGGTGGGCAGCCTGCACGGCCACGCGCAGGTGGCGCACGACGGGCTGCTCGCCGGCTTCCGCACGTACATCACGCGTTTCCTCAACGACCGCCTTACCGTGATTGTGCTGACCAATCTCGGCAATCTGCCCGGACCGGATTACATCGCCGACGGAGTGGCGCGCACCTACTTCCCGGACATCACGGACTACCTCACGGAGGCCGGAACGGGCGCGAATGCCGTCGGCTCGGGAGGCGAGGCGCCGCGGATCAAGCCGGAGGCGCTGGCCGCGCTCGCCGGCAGGTATGAGTACGCGAACAACCGCATGCTCACTATCGAGGTGTCGAAGGGCCGGCTTCTCGCGCACCTGCCCGGCAGCGACAACGATATCTACACGCCGCTCTCCGAAAACGTCTTCGTCTGCGACGAGGAGGCCACACGCCTCACAATCCTTTGGGACGCGAGCGGCGAGCCGAGCCAGATCGAGATTCAGGAGTACGACAGCAAGCGCAAGATCGCGCGCATCGGGCCATTGCCGCATCTCCTCAAACCCGCTCCCGATCCCGACACGGCGAGGACCGCCGCGATTCTCGAAGCCCTTAAGGCGATCGCCGCCGGAGGCAAGCCGGTCGCCGACTCGAAGGCGCTTACGCCCGGCGCAAAGGACGATTTCGCCCCTGGCGAGGCCGATTTGGCCGGCCTCCAGGCCATCGCCTACCTCGGCGAGCGCGACATTGCCGCCAGCAAGCTTACACGCCACGGCGGCGCCATCGCCAAGGTGCTCTACTACCAGTGGAAGACAGACAAGGCAACCCGTTACCTGCAGGTCTATCTGACTGCCGGAGGACTGGTGACCGACGAAGACGTCGTGGACGACTGAGGCCGGCGCGGAGAATAGCCTGAGCCGGGCGGCTACGGAGCGCTCAACAGCGTAAAGCCGCCCGCATATACCGTCCCTTTTCCGCCGCGGCGGCCCGGTGAATCGACGAGCAGCAGCGTATCCATGTGGATCGGGTAGTGGATCACGCCGTCGTCGGCGCCGCCCCAGTGGCCACTGTTGTCGCCCCGAAGCGAGAACGAGACGTATCGCCAGCCCCGCCAGTCGATCGGTCCCGCCGTCGGCTGAAATGTCTGGCCGGACGAGTCGGTAAAGCGCGCGTTGAGGATATCTCCGGAGCCGTCTCCGCGGACCCAGGCGCCGAGCGCATAGGGCGCGCCGGGAAGGGGAGCGCGTTTCGCTCCCTCCGGCTCAAGGCGCAGGAACTTCCAGCCCGGCGCGAAGTCGTACTCGATGCGGACCGCGCTGCCGCGCGGCCCGTTCGCGGGCGCGTCGTCGCCTTGCGCGGCGTCCGCCGCCGGTACGATCGACGCCGTGATCGTGGACTCGACCTTCGGGTCCCCATCCGGCTTCACCAGGTAGTCCGCCGGAGGCAGCGGCGCGTTTACCGGATAGTCCGCAAACTGCTCCAGCGGCCGGTATTCCACCTTGGGCGCCTCGCTCACCACGGTCCAATCCTGCTGGCCGCCGTACCGCGTTACGAGCTGAACGCCGGCTGAATAGCTGCCGTCCGGCCGCACGACGACCGGCAGTGCGACGGTCCTGGCTGTCTCGCCGATGGCGAACTCCAACGGCCGCGAAGCGGCGGCGCGCGGATCGCCGGTCAGCCGGACTCGCCCGGTGAAGGCGGCGCCCGTCGGATTGTCGATTCGGATCGGCAGCCGGTCGCCCGCGGCCGTCTGCGGCACGATCCGCAGCGGGTGCCGGCTCACGAAGACGACCTCCTGCGACAGTTCCGCGCCTCCCTGCGCGACGAGCGATGCCCGGACGCGCATCGGCGCGGCGGACCGGTACGCGTAGACGCCGCTGGCCTGGAGCGCCCGGAGGCGGTCCTCGCGGATAGGCTCGCCGAGCCGACCCGGAATGCGGGATGCCACCATGCCCGCCACGGAGCCGCCGAACCGATCGATCGCCGCGCCCTCCGCGAGCGGCTCGATGCGCCCGTAGTCGAAGCCGGCGCGGTCGCGCGGAGTCCATGCGCCGGCCAGGATGCCACGTAGCGTCATCGAGACATCGGCCGCGGAATCGATCGTGACCGCCGGCGGCAGCGCGCGCCATCGCTCCGCCATGCCCAGCACCGGGTTCTCGCTGACGGGCGCCAGGTACAGCGGCGAGTCGGTCAGC
>DATGJU010000044.1:0-9889 GCA_035295045.1 Chthonomonadaceae bacterium | reverse complement strand
CGGGCGATTCCGTCGCCGCAATTGCGGCGACCCTCGGGCAGCTACAGGAGCGCTCGGGTGGTTCCGACGCGATCGTCTGCAAGACCCGCGCTGAGAGCGAATCACTATTCCGTGCGTTAAATCCAATCGCGCCAGTGACTTTGGTGACGGACGCGACCCGTGACATGCCGACCGGCGCGTACGTATTGCCGATCTGGCTCGCGAAGGGGCTGGAGTTCGGCACGGTGATCGTATACGACGCTAGCACGGCAAGCTACCGGTACGACGAGGAGCGGCGCGCGCTCTATACGGCCTGCTCGCGCGCCCTTCACACGCTCTATGTATGCTGCCGGCGAGCCCTCGCCGCTCCTGCTCCCGGCAAGCTCCGGACTCTACGATTCCACTACGGAACCCTTAGTCCGATGGCAGATGCCACCCGCGTGACGTTGCGCCTCGACACGCGAGACCTCGATACGTCCTGATTTACACCGGCGGCTTTGTTCGCGACCCGCAATTGTGGTAGAATGACCGTATTGTGGGCAAATCCCACAATAGCGAGGTAGTAACAATGAAGCTTATCGACGAAACCGCAATCGATATCAAGACGGCCGATCAGAAGGGGCGGCTGTTGCTCGGCAGCCGGTACGCAGGGAAGCGATTTGCCGTCCACGAATCGCGGGACGGGGACACGATCCTGACTCCAGTGCTCATTGTTCCAGAAAGCGGTTATCCGCTAACTTCGCAGGGATTAGCGGCGCGCTTTGCAGAGCTGTTCAGCCTGACGGACAATTGGGACTTGCATGGCTCGCTTGCGCCGACTCCTGCAGTGATTGCGTACGCCCGTGAGGTGCTGGCCGTGCTTCACGCCGCCGCGCTGGCGCGTGAATTACGGTGGCTCGAGCCTCACCTTGGATCCAACGAGCGCGGCCAGGTAACGATGGAATGGTGGAGCGGTGAACGATCGCTGACATTGTTTGTTCGCTCGCCAGACCGCGTGGACTTCCTCAAGGCGTGGGGCACCGACATTGAGCGAGACATGGAGGACGGCGAAGTAAGCCGCCTATCGGATTTCGTCGCGCTCTGCCGCTGGCTGTTCACGGAAAGTGAAGCGACCCAATGACTCTGCTATCACCGGCCGATGACTATGTCGCGGACGACGAGGTTCTTTACCGGTCCGTCGCCGGCGATCTGCGCCTTTTTCCATTGGACGGTCAGGGCGAGCGACGGATTAGCAGTATGGCGTTCAACGACGCCGGCCGCCGTCCTTCTGTTGATCGAGCAATATTGTGTCCTGGCGGCCCAACCGATTCTCAACTTCGATTTAGCCGGGGGAGCGGCGTACTTCTCCTCGTCGCCAAAGATATTCGGCAGCTAACGACGGTGCACGGAAAGACCGGTAGTGCCTACCATGTTGACGTAGAGCCCGTGCCGCTGCCCGAGAACATTTCCCACGCGGAAATCTTCGGTCGGCCACCGTTCGACACCGACAAAGTTTGCGACAGGATCAAACAGGCGTTGGCACGAATCGCGAGCGTCGGAATTCCGCCCACCGTGCTTGAAGCGGAGGAATCTCGGCGAACGTAATTGCAAGTGCCGATTCGCGCGGCTGCCTCCGCCTATCCAGCCTCGAATGCCTGCCAGGCCTCGTCCATTCGCAGCAGAAGCTCGCGGGACTCGATCGGCTTGCCGACGAAGCCGTGGGCGCCGATTTCGCGGCTTATTGCTTCGTACTCCGGCGTCGCAAATGCGGTGAGCATAACGACGCAGGTGCGGAGCTCCCGGAGGATCGCGCGTGCCGCCTCGAGGCCGTCCATCTCCGGCATGCGGATGTCCATCAGCACGATGTCCGGCCGCTCGCGCAGCACGAGCTCGACGCCGCTTCGGCCGTTGCTGGCGTCGCCCAGAATAGTCATGCCCGCGTTCGTGAGGCCACGCCGAATCTGTAGGGTCGTTATGCCCTGATCCTCGACAATTACGACGCTTCTCGTCCGAACCGCCGTCTCCGATTCCGACCAGCGGTGCCTCGGTTCCGACGCGGACATGGACCGCGAGGCAGCCGCGTCGGCGAGCGGCACGGCGGGCAACGCGTCCACTGCGGACCGCGCCGGCGCACCGGCCGTTTCGGCGGACCAGGTCTCGCGAGCGTTTTCCTCGGCGGAGTCCGCTGTAGTGGGTGGGGTCAAGAGGGCGGAGTTCATCGTCTGTTCCTTCCATGGCTGCATCGCGGCCGGTCCGCTCAGGTGCCTTATTTGCATACGTTCCTCTGTATTGCTCGATACTCCTTCTCCGCCCACGCGCGCACGCCGCGCCGGAATTGCTTGCGTCGGAAGACCCGCGAAGGTATACTACAGGCAATTACGTGAAATCTTTCACGAACCCGCGGTCGGCCGCGGCCCGCGCCGATTTGGAGTCGTCTCATGAGCAACACAACCGCTTCTGCATCGTCGACAGAGGCGCCCCGCGCCGAGCGCACGGTGGGCCCGGACCTGATGGATCTGTACGACAAGGTGCAGGCGCAGGAGCGGCTTAGCTACGAGGACGGCGTTCGGCTCTACCGGTCGCCCAATCTCGCGGGCGTCGGCTACCTGGCGAATCTGGTCCGTGAGCGGCTGCACGGCGACAGGGCCTACTACGTCCGCAATCAGCACATCAACTACACCAACATTTGCAACAAGTTCTGCAAGTTCTGCTCCTTCTACGCGAAGAAGGGCGGCCCCGCGCCGTACGAGATGGACATGGCCGAGGTGCGGCGCAAGCTGCAGGCGCACATCGACGTGCCGATCACCGAGGTGCACATGGTCGGCGGGATCGACCCGCGGCTGCCATACCAGTACTATCTCGACCTGCTGCGGACCGTCAAGGAGGTCCGGCCCGGCGTCCACATCAAGGCGTTCACGATGGTCGAGCTGGTGGAGATCCAGCGCCAGGCGAAAAAGCCGCTGGACGAGGTGCTGCGCGAGCTCATGGCCGCCGGCCTCGATTCGCTGCCCGGCGGCGGCATCGAGATCCTTTCGGACCGCGTCCACCAGGAGCTGTTCGACCGCAAGCTGGACGGCGAGGGCTGGATGGACGTGGCCCGGACCGCGGCGCGCGTCGGCCTCACGCAGTATGCCACGATGCTCTACGGCCATATCGAGACGCTGGAGGAGCGGGCAGAGCATCTGGTGCGGCTCCGCGCCCTGCAGGACGAGACGAAGCACTTCGTGACGATGACGCCGCTCTCGTTCCACCCGGAGGGCACCGAGCTGGAGGACATTCCGCACCCCACGGGCGTCGACGACCTGCGCAACATCGCCGTGGCCCGCCTGATGCTGGACAATTTCGCCCATGTGAAATCGTTCTGGATCATGAACACGCCGCAGGTGACGCAGCTCGCGCTCTGGTACGGCGCGGACGACGTGGACGGCACGGTTCACGAGTACGAGATCACGTACAAGGACGGCGAACAGGGCAACAAGCGGCAGGTGCTGACGCGGAAGCAGATGGTGAAGATGATCGAGGAGGCCGGGCGCGTGCCGGTCGAGCGCGACAGCCTTTACCGCGAAGTTACGCCGGAGCCGGCCGAGCGCGAGCGGACGTTTATTCCGATACCGGTCCTCGCGTAATGCGCACGCGGGCGCCCGCCGCTTGAAGCAAGTCGCCTTCTCTCAGTTTCCGTCCCCGCCGCTGCTCCGGCTCTCCGTTCACCAGGACCGCGTTCTCTGTTAGAAAATGCTTCGCCTCGCCTCCGGTGCCGATGATGCCGGCGGCCTTCAGCGCCTGCGCCAGCGTGATGTACTCCTCATCATCGGCGAGAAGCACCTCCGTGGGCGGCTGCGGCGGCTTTGGGTTCGTTCCCAGCGTCGATTTTCGCGCCCGAGTCAGCCGCACTGGCTATTCGCCCTCCCGCGAGGGATTCGCCGGGCGCAAAAAAAGAACCTGCACCGGCCTTGCGGCCGACACAGGCTCCATCTTAGTCCGATGGACTTCAATGAAAAGGAGGACATGCGCTGGTAATATAACGATTCAGGGTTCGGATTTGTTCCCAGGATATTTCACCCCTATTTATGGCGGTCCTGCGCGCCCGATATCCTGCCTTCCTGCAGGCCGGAATCTCGGCGCCGACACGCACCCCGCTCTTGCAGTTGGCGCGTCTCCGGCGATATAGAACGGGCGGTCACATCGCGCGGGGCGAGGCGCACCCCCAGCCAGGAACGTTTCACAGGTTCTCGCCGCGCGGCAGGCGCAGGGCTGCTGCGGCGCGAGCCCTCCCGATTGCCCATTTCCAGCGCTGCCGCGCGGGGACGGCCGGGGCGCCGGGCGGTCCCGACTGCCGGCTGCCGGCTGCCTTTTGCCGAACGGGGGAACCATGGACGATCCGGCGCGCCGGCTGGCCGGTAATTGCGATTTCGGCAGGCTCTGGGCGGCGCGAGCCGTGTCCGATTTCGGCTCGATGGTGAGCAGAACCGCGCTCTCGTTCACGGCGATCCTCTACCTCAAGGCGACGCCCGGGCAGCTCGGCCTTCTGCTCGCGGTGAGCCTGGCCCCGAGGTTGGTCGCCGGACCGGTTGCCGGCGTCCTGGCGGACCGGATGCCACGCCGGACGCTCATGGTCGGCGCTGACATCGGCCGCGCCCTGCTGCTCGCCACGGTTCCGGCCGCCGCCCTCGTCGGACGGCTGACGATCGCGCATCTCATCCTCGTGACGGCGCTGGCCGGAGCGCTTGGCCTCCTCTTCGATGTCGCCAGCGGCGCGTATCTTCCGGCAATCGTCCCCGCGCCGGATCTGATTGGCGCGAACAGCCGGCTCACGGCGACGGCCGCCGTCGCCGAATTCGGCGCATTCAGCATCGGCGGCTGGCTTGTGCAATGGTTCACCGCGCCCTTCGCGGTCCTCATAGACGCAATCACGTTTCTCTTCTCCGCCGGGTCGCTGGGTCTTATCCGCGCGAAGGAGACTGCGCCCGCGGAAGGGGACCGGGCGGCCGGAGCGCACGCGCGGCTGCGGGACGGCTTCGCGCAGATCGTCCGCGATCCGGTGCTGGCGTCGCTGGCCGGCGTGACGCTGCTGATGGGGCTCGGAGGCGGGATCGAGGGAGCGGTGATGGTGGCGTTCATGACGCGCGTGCTGCAGTTCCCGCCGGGACCGCTCGGCCTGATCTGGAGTGTCGGCGGTATCGCCTCGCTGGTGGGCGCGCGGTATGCGGAGCGGATTGCGCGCCGCGTCGGGCCGGGACCGGCGCTTGCGGGCGCGCTTCTGATCGTCGCCGCGGGGATCGTTGCTACCGGCTCGGCGCGCGGCCCGACCCTGGGCGCAGCTGTACTGTTAATCCTGAATCAGCTCTCGGATGCCGCCTACGCTGTGTTCGAGATACTCAAGGCCAGCCTGGTGCAATCGATCGTGCCGGGCCGGCTGCTCGGCCGCATCCATGGCCTTTTCGAGACCGTCGCCGTCGGGGCGATGCTGGCCGGCGCACTGATAGGCGGGATGCTCGGCGAGCGACCTGGCCTTCGTTTCGCGGTCTGCGCAGGCGCGTTCTGCTTCGCGGACGCGGCACTGGTGGCGATGGCGACTCCGGTGCGCCGGGCGCGCGTCGGGTAGCGCAAGGCGGCGTCTCCGCGCCGGGCGCATAGGAACATCGCCGCCGGACGACGAAAGATTGGCGGGCCGGCTGTGCTGCCGAACGTAATGGGCGCCCGGCCAGGAGACGCCGAATGCCACGCGCAAGCCATCGTGAACCGCATCCACCACCGACAATATGTAGCCGCCCAGAATTGCAGGGGAGGGGGGCGAACCAGCGTCCGACGATCGGAGCCCATACTCACACAAGATTGGGGGGAAGCGGGGCGAACCACAGTCCGACGATCGGAGCCCATGCTCACCCAAGATTGAGGGGCAGCGGGGCGAACCACAGTCCGACGATCGAGGCCCATATTCTCCCAAGAACGTGGGACACCGGGGCTAGACCGGTCCAGACATCCGCAGCCGACGTGCCCCCAGCGTTTGGGGGCCGGGGCGCCAATTCGGGCCGGACGGCGGCCGTGGGTAAGCGCCTGACGGGAGGTTCGTGGGCGCGCGGAGCGGTCCGCGCCGCATCCTGCGTCGTCGCGCTGATCGCCGGGCTGGCGATGCTTGCCGCGACGACAGGAGCGCTGGCGCACGCGCCGGCGAGGAGCGCCGAAAAGATGAAGATCATCCTGGACACGGATCTGGGCGACGATATCGACGACATCTACGCGCTCGCGCTCCTGGCGACGCGGCCGGACGTCGAGCTGCTTGGCGTGACCACCGCGTGGGGCGAGACACATGAGCGCGCCGAGCTGGCCGCCAAGTTTCTGAAGCTCATCGGCCGCTCGGACGTGCCGGTCTATGCCGGCCGCCGCGGCGACGCCAAAATCCGCGAGCAGTATCTGTGGGCGAGAGGTTTCACGAGCCGGGCGATGAAGAGCGAAGAGGCGGTCGCCTTTCTCAAGCGGTCGTTCGACCAGCGTCCGGGCGAGGTGACGCTGGTCGCGATCGGCCCGCTGGTCAACGTCGGCGACCTGCTGACGCGCTATCCCGAGGTGAAGCCCAAGATCAAGCGGATTGTGATCATGGGCGGCGCAGTCCACGTCGGCTACAACAACCAGTCTCCACCGGTCGCCGAATGGAACATCAAGTGCGATCCGGCGGCCGCGAAGACGCTCTATCAGAGCGGCGTTCCGCTCGTGATGGCCGGGCTGGAGGTCACCACGATGATGAAGCTGGACGCGGCGCGGCAGCGGCGGATCTATGCGTGCGGAACGCCGCTCACGGACGCGCTCGCGGCCCTCACGCAGCTGTGGGGCAACGGCGTGCCGACGCTCTACGATCCCGTCGCCATCTCCTACGCGCTGGGCGAGTCGCACTGTGCCGAGGAGCGCCGGCACGTGACGGTGACCGACGTCGGGATGACCGTTGCCGGCGACGGCCCGCCGAACTGCACCGTGCTCGTGAATGCTCAGAAGGACGCCTGGCTGGACTGGTACGTCGACCAGATCGTCGCGAGCCAGGCGCCCGCGCAAAAGCAGCCGTAGACCCTGCGCGTCGCGCGTGGACCGGGCCGCAGCGAGAAGCAGGTCAGCCTCTTGTACGGGGCGGGCGAAGAGTGGCGCCAGAGGTTATGGCCGCCCAATCCGGCTGTTTACGCCGCGCGTTCGGCGCTTATACGGGGAGTGAAGGGTGGCGGCAATGGTTACGCCAGGCCGACAGTTCGAGAGCTCGCTCACGCCGATGCTCTCGGTGCGAGACGCGGCGACGGCGATCGCCTGGTATGCGCGGGCCTTCGGCGCGGAAGAGACGCTCCGCCTCTCCAATGGCGAGCGCGTGACGCACTGCGAGCTGCGGATCGGCGCGGCGGTCTTTATGGTCGCGGACGAGTTCCCGGAGATCGGTGTCCTAGGCCCGGAGTCGATCGGCGGATCGCCGGTGATGTTTCTGCTGCTGGTTCCGGAAGTGGATGCCGCCTTCGCGCGGGCTGTCGAAGCAGGTGCAATGGTGGTCCGTCCCGTTGAGGGCGATATGCTCCGCAATGGCAAACTGCTCGATCCCTTCGGCCACCGCTGGATGCTTATGACGCACAGCGAGCAGGGGCCGGAGCTGGCCTGAGTCAGGTGTTCGGCATTCGGTGTTTGGCGGGCCTAGCGGACCTGCGGTTGGTCCTAACACCCAACACCTATTGTGACCTTCAGCCCTCTTTCCGAATCCTTCCCGAAAGCAGCCGGCCACAAACATGCATTCCAGCGCGCTCCAGCGTGCGGCGCGAGGCGAGGTTGTCGGGGCTGCAGCGCGCTGAGGGCCGCTTGCCCGCTTCGTAGCAGACCCTCTTCAGCTCCTGCACCAGGTAGCTGCCATACCCCATGCGCCGCTTCGACTCCCGGACGGCCATGTAGATGTCTCCGTATGGCGGGTTGTAGTGGCACAGAAATCCGCCCGACGCGACTGCCTCTCCGTTCGCCTCGATCACCCAGTCGGCGTCGTGGTCGGGGCACTCGTCCTCGGGCAGCCTGCGCCTGAAGTGCGCCCCAGCGCACGTCAGACGTGTCGTCTCCCCGTCGTGGAACAGGATGTTGTCCGCTTTGATGTCGGTCGCGAAGTCGCATAGCGCCGTCAGCATGCGCGGCATGTTCGTCTGCGCCTCCGCCTCCGTGGCGCCGCTCGCCTCAATCAGCTCTCGATACAGGACGGTGACCGATCCGCTGAAAGCGGGCAGCGCGTAGAACTCCATGATCCGGCCAGGATCGTAGCGCGTCCAGACGCCGCCGTAGCCCGCAATGCGTCCGTCGGCCAGGATCAGATAGGGATCTCCCATGCCGCGGCCGAGGATCGAGTCGTGCACGATCTGGCAGCCGGCCTCCAGGCGGTACAGCCCGCGGAGCGGCTCTATGTCGGCGTATTCGGCCGTTCTGACCTCGATCTTCATCAGTAGAGGATCGTGAAGCGGCTGTCCGGGCCGGCGTAGGCGGTCGCGAGGCCCCACACCGGGATCGCGCCGTCCTTGCGTCCGCCGGTTTCGATCTTGCCGTCCGTACTGACGATCTGCCAGGCGAGCGCGCCGCCCCGCTGCCAGCCGGTCCCCTCCGTCCAAACGATGAGCGTTCGCCCGTCCGGCGCAACTGCGACGAACGGATGCTTCTGGCCGGCGCCGGGCGTCTCACGGAACGCGGAGACCGCGAGGCTGTCCGGTCGGACCGATGCCGTGCGGACATGGCCCGCGGTCTCCCATGAGGCGGTCACGCCGGCCGGGCCGGGGGCCATGGAGTAGGTGCTCATCGGACAGGTGTCGATATGCCACGGATCGATGCGCCTAAGGCGAAACGTCCGACCCTGGTCGGTCGAGACGAGCAGCGCCGTGTCCCGCTCGGTCCGGTTGGTCGCCGTTCGATACAGGAGGTAGAGCGCGCCGCGGCTATCCACCATGGCCTTCATGCCGCAGCAGCCGCAGGCGCCGGTCGGATCGGAGATAGCCCGAACCTCGCGCGCAAACGTCTCGCCGTCGTCGTCGGACCGGCTTACGTAGACTGCCCGGCCGGCCTCGTCCTTCGCCCCCGCAAGCGCGTGCCAGGCCACGTAGACGCGGCCCTCCCGATCCGCCGCCACGCTGCCGCCGCCGTCGAGCCCCTTTGCCCAGGTGATCAGGTCGCGCTGCGGCTCGAACGCCGTTCCGGCGGAGTTCAGGCGGGCGTAGGCCTCATATGCGACAGGAAAGCCGTTCGGCGCTTTGGGGCCGAGGCCGTTCCACACCACGAAGACGTGTCCCGGCCTCCCGACGGCGATCTGCGCCGTGCGGACGGTGCCGATCGAGCCGGCGCTGTCCCGCACGCTGTTGACGCGGATGGGCTTCGAAGTCTCGCGCTCGCCGGGCGCGCGGCGCACGTAGTACAGGTCGCCGACGCCGTCGACGCCGCCCTGCACAAAGTAGATCACATGGGCGACGCCGCGCGCGTCCACGACCGCTTGCGGCTGAATCGCGCCGGCCGGCAGCTTCCAGAACGAGACGGCGTCCGAGTCAGCGTGCGGCACGGCGCGGCCCGTCGCCGCGCCAGCGAGGCAGAACGCGACGACCAGGATTGCGACTCTTGTGTTGATACGGTACATGGTATGCGGCTCCAAGAACGGTCAATTCGGTCCGGCTATTGGTCGAGGGCACTGCCGGATCGCACGGCCGCGATGCCGAACAGGATCGGACACGCGAGCGGGCTGTCAGTATGGAAGCGTATCTGCCGGATGGCCACGTTCGGCCGCGGGTTGCGCCAGCGGTACCCGCGGAGCGTATCGCCGGATTCGGGAACGGCCACCCGGTGGGTGGATAGCTGCTGGTCGGCGGCGCCGTCGTCCAGCGCACGGATTTCGCGGCCGTACCGCAGGGGCGCCTCCACCGTGCGGCCGTCGGCATATGTAACTATGTACGCC
>DATGJU010000043.1:0-22443 GCA_035295045.1 Chthonomonadaceae bacterium | reverse complement strand
CCGGATGCCGCCAGGCGCCGTGCTGCCATACGGCCCAGGGCAGGCTGGTCGGACGGCCGTAGCAGCAGCCGGCGAAGAAGCAGCCCCACCGGCCGACCGCCTCGCCGGCGGCGAGCGCGACCGCGAACAGATCGCCGAGCGGCCGCCGGATGCCCATGACGCGCTTGGCGACGGCGACCGACAGATAGCCGCCCGCGATGCCGGCGACGATGGACTTGCCGGGCGCCTGCACGGCGATCAACTGGCCGATGGCGGCGCAGGCGAGGCCGCCGATTATCGCCGTGCCCATCAGGTGGAGCACGCCGTCCGTGAGCAGGCGACGGCGCTTCGCCATCAGTACGAAGGCCACGATACCGGTGATATATCCCGCAGCATAAAATGCGCTTGCTAGCAAATTGTGCCTTACTCCTGTGCCGTCATTCCGTAGCGAGCTGTCGAAGTCCTGTCAGATGGATTGGAGGCCCCGCACGGCGGGCGACGGAATTAGGTCCCTCACTTTACGGCCCATACGGGGCTGCGCCCTACGGCCTCGTGTCCTCCGGACACATCCAGCGGCTGGTTGCGCCAACGTGCAGCGAGTTGAAAGCCCTAATTACATCCGCTACGCCTATCGGTGCCGCGGGATTCGTCCCAATGCGGACAGGCCCACGCGCTTATCGGGCCGTTGGCCGGTTCTCAATGACCGCGCGGATGGGCCGCGAGTCAGTTGGGAGCGCGCAACGGCGACGCTCGACGCCGAGCAGGGATTGTGATTCTGCTTGCCGAAATCAGGTGTTCAGCCACCGGACCCAAGTGTGCATCGCGTCCGTGGAGCGGCGCGGACGGAATGCCGCTGCGTTGAAATTGAGAGCGGTAATTGGAGCCACACGTGAAATACGAGCAATACATCACGAGCGATCCAGCGATTTGCGGGGGCGAGATGGTATTCCGGGGAACCCGAGTCACCCTGCGCACAATTCTCGCCAGTCTCGCCATGGGGGACACCCAAGAGGAGCTGCTTCAGGATTTCCCTACTCTGACCGATGAACACGTCCGAGCCGCGATAGCTTTTGCTGCGGCTTCTGCAGCGGAAGACCTTCCCTTTCGCGCTCTTCCTCGTGTTGCATGAAGATAAAGCTGGACGAGAACATCCCGGCAAGTCTGGTGGCGGTCCTTGCCGCGAACGGCCACGATGCTGATAGCGTGGTCGACGAAGGGCTGGCCGGGACCGCGGACTCACCGGTTGTTGCGGCTGCGAAATCCGACGCGTCAGGATCTTCGTAAGCGTGTTGCGGCCCTGTTCCAGACCGAGATGGTCGAGGACTGGGTAGGCTGCTTCGTGGTTGCGACGGACGTGAAGGTGCGCGTTCGGCGGCCGTCCGCGGAGCCATACTGAGCGTTCAGGGTCGCCAGCGCGTCTTGCGCGGCGCCTGGCTGCAAGGGTATAATATCGCGGACAAACTGACACTTTGCGAGCGTGGGTGGGTTTCACGCTTGGGCAGGCCCGCGAGGCCGGCCGTGTCCTTCCCGCTGCCGAACGGCAGCCAACGGCCCGAAGGGCAATGACCGAGGGGAGGTGAACGCATGCGTCGTTACGAGGCGATGTACATCGTCGACGCCGACACGCCGGACGAGTCGCTCGATCCGGTGATCGAGAAGTACAACAAGGTGGTTACGGACGGGGGCGGCGAGGTCGTCGAATCCGGCCGCTGGGAAAAGGGCCGTCGCCCGATGGCCTACGAGATCGGCAAGAAGCGCGAAGGCATCTACGTGCTGATGCAGTTCAAATCCGAGGCCGCCGTGCCGAAGGAGCTGGACCGTATCTTCAAGATCAACGACGAAGTGGTTCGGCATCTCATCGTTCGGCAGGACGTCGACGAGGAGTAGCCCGGATTATCAAAGACAATCGGGCTCGCCGTTCCTCGAAAACCGGATTTCCGGTTTTCCGGGCGGGCGGTGAGTAGACACAGAAGTGGCGTTTCGGCGCCGCTATTCGGCAATAAACCGTGAGAACCGTTGCGCCCGTGGAGGCGCATCAGGGAAGGAGATCGGAAATGTCTTTGAATCGCATCGTGCTGGTTGGGCGTCTCACCCGCGACCCCGAGATGAAGTACACCCCGCAAGGCGTCGCCGTGGCCACCATGGGCATCGCGGTCGACCGGTTCAGCAAGAACGAGCAGGGCGAGTACGAGACCGATTTCTTCAACATCGTCGCCTGGCGGCGCAGCGCCGAGTTCGCCTCGAACTACCTGAAAAAGGGGCGTTTGGTGTCCATCGATGGGCGCCTTCAGACGCGCTCCTGGGTGGACCAGGCATCCGGCCAGAAGCGTACGGTGTACGAGGTCGTTGCGGAAAACATCCAGGGGCTGGACAAGCGCGGCGACGCCGAGGCGTCCGGCGAGGGCGACTACAGCGCACCTCCGGCAGAGGCGCGGGGCGGCGCTCCGCCGCGCGGACCGCAGACGCGGCAGCCGGCGAATGCGCCTCCGGCAGATGACATCGACGATTCCGACCCGTTCGCGGACGAATAGCGCGCCGGGGCGCCGCGCCGGACAGGAAAGGGTACCAGGCAGGAAATGGCGTACGCTTCACCCCGAAAGCCGGGCGGCAAGCCGAGCAAGTTTCGCAAACCGCGCCGCAAAGTCTGCATGTTCTGTGTGGACAAAGCGACATTCGTGGACTATAAGCAGATGATATCGGGCCGATTCCGCACCAAGCTCATCTCCGAGCGCGGCAAGATCGTCCCGCGGCGAATCACTGGCACTTGCGCGAGTCACCAGCGGATGGTCATGGAGGCGATCAAGCGGGCGCGCCACGTCGCGCTGCTTCCCTTCGTGACGGACTAGCGACAGCGAGTAAATCGGGCGGATCGGCGCGACGGCGAGTCGCGCCGATCCGCCCGATTGCGTGTGCCTGGAGTTGGGATAGGGACCCGGGCTCCGCCGTGGGCCGCCGGGCTGGGCGCAGAAAGGAGCCACAATGTCCGGCCTGAGGCAGGAGCTGCTGGATCTCATCTGCGATCGTCAGGAGCTGACGGCGCGGGACCCGCTCGGGATGATGGATCTCGTGCTGGGCTTCCCCGAGCAGTGCCGCATCGCGACGCGGATTGGAGCGGGGTTCGGCGCGGGTCCGAGCTGCGGCGAAGTACGTCAGGTGGTCCTGACCGGACTGGGCGGATCCGCGATCGGCGGCGACTTCGCGCGCGGCCTCGTGGATGCCTTTGGGACCGTCCCGATGATCGTCAACCGAGACTATACGCTGCCCGCCTGGGTCGGCCCTGAGACGCTCGTGGTGGCGGCCTCCTACTCCGGCAACACGGAGGAGACGATCAGCGCCTACGGCCAGGCCGCGGCGGCGGGGGCGGCGCTGGCGGTCATCACGAGCGGCGGCAGGCTCGCGGAGCTGGCCGCGCGAGATGGCGTGCCGGTCGCGATCGTGCCGGGTGGTCAGCCGCCGCGCTCGGCCACAGGCTTCATGTTCTTCCCGCTGCTTCACCTGCTGACGAGCCGCGGCCTGCTCGACCGGTCCCTGACGAGCCAGGTCGGCGGCGCCATCTCGCGGCTCGAGAGTATGGCGGCTCGACTCGGCCCGGCCGTGCCGACGGAGCGCAATCCGGCAAAGCAGCTCGCGGCGGCGCTGTGCGGGCGGATACCGGTGATCTACGGCTCACAGGGCATTCGCGGCGCGATCGCGGTGCGCTGGAAGGGCCAATTCAACGAGAACGCGAAGCTGGCGGCCTTCGCCAACGTCCTGCCCGAGCAGAACCACGTGGAGGCGCTGGCCTGGGTAACGGCGCGCAAGCAGGCGGATAACTGGTCGGTGGTCTTTCTGCGCGATCCGGGCGAAGTTGCGGAGACGCCGCGTATCGCGCGGCGCGTCGAGATCACGCGGGAGCTGATCGGCGCGGACACGCCGACGCACGAGGTGTGGGCGGAGGGGACGTCGTTCCTCGAGCGAATGTTCTCGCTGATCTACTTCGGCGACTTCGTGACCGTCTACGCCGCGATCCTGAACGAGGTCTGCCCGACAGACATGGGCTTGTTGGAGTATCTCAAGGCAGAGCTTGCGAAACTTGTGTAGGAGCTCGGTCACAGGTCTCGCAAGTCGATCCTCTCCGCGAGTGGCGTAAGGGTCCGACTGCTGCAATCAATAGTGGCGGCTTAGACGACGCGGAAGAGGCCTCGCCAGTGGCGAGGCCTCTTGTCCGTAGCCGATTCAATGCAGCGTGCGTGGCTGGTCGCCCTCAGTAATGAAGCGCGCGCCGGTTGTCGAAAACCCGCAGGAGCGCGATCACGATACATGCGCCCACCAGGGCGACGACGATGCTCCAGAAGTCGATGCCCGTTGCGCCGGGCTGGCCCAGGAACAGGTTCCACATCCAGCCGCCAACGACCGCGCCGACGATGCCCAGGAGCATGGTGCCGAGGAAGCCTGACGGCTCGTCCCGCGTGCCGGGCATTATCACCTTCGCGAGAAATCCCGCGATCACGCCGACGATAATCCACGCCAGTATGCTCATGGCCTCCTCCTTCCTCATGCGAAGTCCAAACCTGAATATGAAAATAGAGCGTCCTCGTTACGCCCTTGCTGCGCGTGACGAGAGACGCTCTAGGTCTCGGTCCGAACCGACTCCCTGGCCGGATTCGGGGAACGGTGTTAAGTTTTCGCTCTCACGTGAGTGAGTTACGCACGAACTGACGGCGGCGCCACGCCGCATGTTCCCAATTGTTTCGGCATTTATCCCAGGGAATCGGCGTATTCGGAGGCGCGCTCCCAGTCGGCGATGGCTTCGGCAAGAGCGCCATGGACGCCGCCGTGCTCCTGCGAGAGGGCGACGACGTTGTCCGACGGGCCGGGTGCCGAGAGCGCCGCCTCGATGGTCTTGAGGCGCTCCTCCAGGGCGCTGACTTTGCGCTCGGCGGCAGCGACGGCGCCGCGGGAGCGCTGCCGCTCCTTCGACAACTGGTACTGATTGAGGCCCGTCGTCCCCGTGGGCGTATCCGGGCGCTGCGCGAGGAGCGACTCCAGGGCAGGGTTCGACGGATTTGGGCGGCCCGGCCGGATCGTGTTGCCGGCTTCGGGCGGATTCCGCTCGCGCCAGGCGCGGAACTTGTCGTACGGTCCCTCGAATAGTGTCGCGTGGCCGTTCGCGATCTCCAGCGTGTGGGTCGTGACCTGGTTGAGCAGGTAGCGATCGTGCGAGATGAGCAGGAGGGTGCCTTCGTAGCCGACGAGCATCTCGCCGAGCGCCTGCCGCGAGTCCAGGTCGAGATGGTTGGTTGGTTCATCCAGAATGAGCAGGTTGGGGCGCAAGTAGGTGAGCTGTGCGAGGACGAGCTTGTTCTTCTCGCCGCCGGAAAGCAGGCGCGCCTCACGGAAAACGTCGTCGCCCGTGAACAGGAACTTGCCGAGGTGCGTGCGGGCCTGCTCCGGCTTCATGTCGGCCACGTCCAGCATGTTGTCGAGCACCGTGGCATCCAGGTCGAGGTCGCTCGTGTCCTGCGCGAAGTATCCGACGGTGACGCTGGCGCCCAGCCGCGCCATGCCCTCGGTCGGCGTCTCGCGGCCCAGCAGGATCTTGACGAGCGTGGACTTGCCGGCGCCGTTCGGACCGACGATGCCGACACGCTCGCCGCGCCGGATGAGAGCCGTGACGTTTTCGAACAGCGTCCGGTCGCCGTACCGCTTCGTGATACCGTCCAGGATAACGGTTTCGGCGCCGCTGAGCTGCGTCGGCTTGACGCCGAGACGGACCGACTTGCCGCGCGATGCGACCTTCTCGGTCGCGACACCGTCCGGGCGGCCGCCGAGGCCGTGCTGCTTGATCCGCTCCGCCCAGCGCATGCGCATGACGGCCTGGTTCTTCTTCGACGGCGTGTTCTTCCACTTCTCGAAGAAGGCGACGCTGCGGGCGATTTCGCGCTGCTCGCGCCCGTACATCTCCTCCTGGCGCTTACGGTTCGCCTCTTTCTGCATCCAGAAGGCCGAGAAGTTGCCATTGTAGAGCGTAATGCGCTGGTTATCGATCTCTGCTACGCTGGTAACGACGCGGTCGAGGAAGTAGCGATCGTGGGAAACGAGCACGACGGCGCCGCCGAAGTCCTTCAGGAAGCCCTCCAGCCACTCGGTCGCCTCGATGTCGAGGTGGTTCGTCGGCTCGTCCAGGAACAGGATGTCGGGGCCGGAAAGCAGCAGGCGCGCCATCGCGAGTCGCGTCTTTTCGCCGCCGGAGAGGCGGCCGCACGGCTTGTGTAGATCCGCGGGGCCGAAGCCAAGCCGCTTCAGCACGCCTGGAATGTCCCGCAGGTTGTCATAGCCGCCCATGGCGTCGAAGCGATCGTGGAGGATCGAGTACTCCTCCATAATGCGCGGCAAGTCCGGGCTATCGTGCGCAGCGGCCATCTCGTGCTCGACTTCGCGCATCCGTCGCTCCATGGCGGTGACGTGCGCGAAGGCCGCCTCGGCCTCCTGGAGCACCGTCCGCGCCGGATCGACCGAGTCTTCCTGCTTCAGATAGCCGGCTCGGACGTCGCGCATGAACTGCACCGCGCCGGAATCGGGCTCTTGCTGGCCGGTGAGGATGCGCAGCAGGGTGGTCTTGCCGGTGCCGTTGCGGCCAACGAGGCCGAGCTTCTGCCGCCACTCGAGCCTCAAGTTGGCCTGCCGGAAGAGCAGGTCCGGACCGAACGACTTGGTCAGGTTTTGGATTACGAGAAGGCTCATGGGAAGCTGGGCAATCTGGTGTTCGGTGTTCGGTGTTCAGGTGTTCAGGTGCTTGGTGCTCTGGATGTTGGGATGGGTGGTGCTACCAGATCTCTTCGGGCGTTACGATTACGAGTCCGCCGGTCAGGAGCGCCTGGCAGGCGAGTCGGGACGCAGGCGTGCGCGCGGCGGAGGTGGCGAGCCGCGCTTCCTCCACGGCCTCCATGGGCGAAAGCCGCTCAGCGCCACTCTCGATGCGGACGTGGCAGGTCGTGCACGCGCAGTTGCCGCCGCACTCGTGCGGCAGGTCCACGCCGTGATCGATTGCGGCGTCCAATATCGTATCGCCTGCGCGCGCAGCTATGGTAAGGCCCTCCGGCAGGAAGGTGACGCTTGCTGGCTCGCGATCCATCGGATTGATTGTACCAGAGTTGGGGGTTGGGCGCTGGGCGCTCGGTGTTCGGTGCTCAGGTGTTCGGTATTCGCGTATTCGGTGTTCAGGTGTTGGGTGTTCGGGTGCTGGTGCGGATTGGGATTGTGGGTCGGGACTGGTGCTGGGTGCGGTTGGAGGGGCTACGGCCAGCGGGCCGTCCAGAGTACTATCCGCTCGGCGGGCGAGACACGGTAGTTGGGGAGGGCGGTCTCCTGGACGAAGACGATGTCGAGTCGCGAGAGGCGATCCTCCGGCCGATGGGCTGCGTCCCAGGCGCGCCGCAGATAGTCTGCGTAGTAGCGCCGATACTCCGTGTATTCGGTGGTCGAGAGGTTCATCAGGTATTTGCGCCATCGCTCGTTTCGGTAGGTGGCCGACACCAGCGCCGGCTTCCGCCAGGAGACCGGGCCGCCGGTCCGAAGGTCCATCTCCGCGCCGTCGGCCAGGCGCGCATCCAGTACGTACCAGCCGTGTTCCAGCGTTGGGCGGGGCGCGAACAGGCACCAGTACTGGTCGATCCGAGCGGCCTCGCCGATCGCGTTGAGCTGGACCGGGAAGATGCGCGAGACGCGTTCGTAGTTGCCGGCGCGCACGTTCCACAGTGTGATGTAGACCAGCGCAAAGGCTGCGATGATCTCGCCGCCGAGGGCCAGACGGCGTCGGGCGAGCCCGGTGCCGCCAGGATGGGCGGCGGCAGGGATAGGCTTCGGCGCACGAACGGCTGCCGCGTGGCCGGGGGCGGTTCGCGTTGTGCCGGTAGATTTGGCGGCGGCGGCCTCGGGTTGCGTGGGTTGATCGTATCCATCGCAACGGTCGGACGGGACCGTTGCGACGACCGGGGCTTCCGACGCCGATTCGCCGCTGCCGGTCGCCCACTGCTCGGAGGGCCGGCGGGCGCCGTGCGCACTGCGGAGACGCTCCGCGACGGCGGACCAGAAGGAGCCGGGCAGGAAGAGAAACCAGCCGGCGATGCACACGGCCGGGAAGATTCCCAGCTCGATGCAGAGGCCCAGGGCGATGTGAAACGCCATGAAGGCGATGGCGACGATCGACCGTAGACGCGCGCTCTCGTAGGAGAAGAGGGCCAGGAACGGACCGCCGAGCTCCATCGCGAGCGTGCCGAACGTCAGCAGCTTGAGCAGGCCATGATAGGGCAGGATCGCGCGGCCGATCGGGGTGGTGAACTGGTCGATGCTGAGCGCGAGGTAGACGGCGGTCCCGTCGTGCCGCCAGACCGGGTGCGACTTCAGCGCGGCGGAGAAGAGGTAGACGTAGCAGAGCTGGAGCAGCAGACCCGCCGTGCCCCACGAACAGGTGGATCCATAAACGACGGGTGATGGACGCGGGCGGCGGCGGGCATCGACCGACCAGGCCGCGCCGAGCGGCACGAACAGGGCCCAGAACAGCAGCAGCCGCAGCAGGTCGTCCCCGCCATGGAGGATCAGCGGGTTTCGCGTATGCAGGGAGCAGGTGAGAAACCAACAGGCGACGGATGCGGCGCGTGTTTGAAAGCCGGCCAGGAGCGCGAGCGCGCAGAGGGCTGCCACGCCGAAGAGGGCAGCTTCGAACCGCGCGGATCCGCCGAGGGTGTGGATCGAAAAGTACGGCCGCGAGGTCAGCACGAGGTCTCGCAGAACGTGGCGCGGCAGGACCCCGGCGTCGGTGTAGTGCGCGACGAGATCGGTGGCGCGGACGGCGAGGTCCCAGAACATAACCAGCGCGATCGCGACTCGAAACGCCGCCAGCGAGCGGTGATCGATCCTGAACATATGCCACAACGGCGGCGCGGTCGGTTCTGGCTTCGGAGTCATTGCGGGGCGCGACCTTTGAGAGGACTTTGGACAAGATTACAGGATCAGCAGGATGGACCACATCCTGTTGATCCTGTAATCCTGTCCAAAACAAGCGTACGTTGGTGTTTGGCTAACGGCCTACGGCCGCGGCGCGGGGACGAGATCGAGAGATAGCCGACACGCCTCGTCCTCGATGAGAAGAGCGGCCTGGATCGGCGAGGCGCCCTCTTCGTCGAAGACGATGAGCGTGTTCGCGCCGGGCTTGAGCCAGCACTCCGGCAGGTAGATGCCCGGCGCGCGCGTTTTCTCAGGGTAACGGCCCAGGTTGTGGCCGTTCAGCACCGCGAAGCCGCGGGTGAGGCCACGCGGCGCGAAGCGAAGGATGGGAACGGGGCCGGGCGTCGCTTGCGGCATATAGTCGAACTCCGCGCGAAAGAGCGCCGGCACGCCGAGCCCGCGGCCGGACTGAAGCGCCCGCCAGGCGCCGCCGTTCGCCGGAATATCGATGCCGCCGCGCTCTCGCCAGCCGAGGACGGGCGCGCCGTCCTCCGCGGAGTTCGATTCCAGCGTGACCGGCCCGACGATACCACCGGTGTTATCCGTATTTTCGACGAGCACGAGCAGCTCGTTCGGCCCCTTCTCGCTCCAGGCCGCATCGAGCTTGACCGCGAACGGATCGTTCCACCCCTTGTGATAGGCAAGCCGCTTGCCGTTCAGGAAGACCGTCGCGTTGTCGTCCACGCCGTCGAACTGGAGGCGCCGGTGGGGGCCGGCTGCCGCGGGCAGGGCCGCGTAGAACCAGGCGAAGCCGCGCCGCTTCCGGAACACATCCTGCCCGATCACCGCGTCGGACCAGCCGGCGGCGCTCGCGTCGGTATGGGCGGGCGCCGCGGCCAGCGCGGCGTCGGACGCGCTCGCGGGCCGCCACCGCCACTGGACGACCGGTGTCGATGCACCGGCATCGCGCGCGAGCGTGACGGGACCGGCGATCCCCTTGGCGTCGATCGCGTCGATCGGGCCAAGGTAGTTGAACAGCTTGTGCCGGCCGTAGTGCGCGGCGAGCACGGCGATCGTGTTCTCCCCGGCCCTGAGCGGAACGGCGATCGTACGCGGGGTCGGACGGTCGAACCGCTGTTTGGTTGCGCTGCTGCCGACGCGCGTTCCGTTGACGAACACGGTAAGCCAGTCGCCTGCGTCTGAGAAAGCCAGCGCGAAGTTCCCGGCCCTCGGGGCGCGCAGGGCCGCTCGGTACCAGGCGTAGCCGCTCGTGTCGCCGTCGGCGCCCATTGGGACGGGATTCAGCCCAAACTTCCAGCGGCCCGCGAAGTAGTCGGTCGACGCCTCGGCCGTGGCGGGCAGCTCCTGCCAATCACCGAGGGCCGGCGGTTCGAACGCGGCGCCGAACGGACTGCGGTACTCGCCGCGCGGCCGGTTGAGCAGCGCGCGGGCGGCCGCATCGGCGATCTGGAGCGGTGTCGCCGAGCCGCCCGATCCGAACACGGTCATCGGGTATTGGCGCGCGAAGACGGCGGAGGAGTAGCCGTGCTGCGCCGTGGACTCGGCGTGGACAACCAGCCGCCCCGCGCGCTCCTCGATGCCGGAAACGTACTCCGGACCCGTGACCACGTAGGTCTTACCCGCCGGGCCAACGAACCACGTGCGCTGCGCCATCTCGTACGGCATCGCAATCACGCGGATGCGCTCGCCGCCGCTCCGGAACGAAGCCTCCACGATCGGACTCACGGCCGAGGGCTGCGGAATCGGGAGCGTGAGGCGCACCCTCGTGGTCGCGGCGCCGGCCCGAGCCGTGTCGAAAGCGGGCCTGTCCACTGCATCCGAGCGGCCCGGCTTCTGGGTTCCATCTCCTTCTCGCTGCAACGGCACGGCGAGTCCCCCCGACGGCGCGTCGAACGTGATCTCCGCCGCGGCTTCCGGACGCTCCTGCGTGTCGATGCTCTCCACGCCGACGCCGCGGCCGGGTGTGCCGAAGAGCACAATCGTGGTAGTGTCGCCGTGGCGCGCGGCGCCGAGAATGCGCGCCGAGCAGCGGTGGAGCGTTACGCCGGGCGCGACCTGGCAGTCCAGCACGACCGGCCGAATCTCGTGTGGCGAGATCGTCATCGGGCGCGCTGGGAAGGCAGCGACGTCGCCGACGTCGAGGGACGTCTCGACCGGCGCGTCAGTCGGATTGTCGAGGAAAAGGATCTCGCCTGCCGCGCTCTTCCGGGCCGTAACGCGGATGGCCGGGGAGGATGCTGCCCTCTCGCGGGCCACCGTGCTGTTCGCGCTGTCCTCCAGGACCGCCGGGAAGCTGCGGGCAAAGAGCGCCGCCTGCTTAAAGGCGAAGTAGATCGGCCTCAGGTCGCCGGCCTGCCCGATCGCCGCGCCGTAGTCGTAGCTTGCCGTGACCTCGTCGTCGTTGGTGAAGTCGAAGTTCGTCCCGCCGTGGAGCATGTAGAAGTTGTAGCCGTTGCCCCCATACGCGATGATCTTCCAGGTTCCGCGGACGAACGCCGTGTAGCGCGACTGGTTCAGCGGGCCGTAGAGATCGTACCAGCCGGGCCAGAACTCGGTGGAGAACCAGGGATTCGTCCGGCCGGCGCTGTCCCAGGGCCGGCCGCCGGCCGGGTCGCTGCCGTGGTGCAGGCCGCTGAAGAAGTAGGGGACCTCCAGCCCGAGCGCCACGGCTTTGTCGCGCAGGCGCCGAAAGTAGCCGTCCGGCATTTCGCGGCCCCAGCCCCGCGGATGCTCGTTCTCCAGCTGCACCATGATTACGGCGCCGCCACGATGAATCTGCTGGCGGGCGACGATCGGCATCACCATCTCGTACCAGCGGTCCACGGCCGCTTCGAACGGCGGATTGTCCTCACGGACTCGAATACCGGGCTTGAACCGCAGCCACACCGGATAGCCGCCGCTGTCCCACTCCGCGCAGACGTACGGCCCGACGCGAACGATCGCGTACATGCCGAGCTCGTGGATCAGCTTCAGGTAGGCTTCGAGGTCGCGATCTCCGGAGAAGTCCCACTTGCCCTCCTGCGGCTCGTGCAGGTTCCAAAGGGCGTAGGTCTCTACGCAGTTGAAGCCAGCCGCGCGGATACGCAGGAGCCGATCCCGCCAGAGGGCGCGCGGGACCCTGCCGTAGTGCATGCTCCCCGAGATGATGAACTCGCGCTTGCCGTGGAGCAGGAAGCCGCGGCCGTCAAAATCGATGGCGGCGCGAGCGGCAGGCGCGGCGGGAAACATTCCATCGTCCGCCCGAACCGGACTCGAGAGGAACGCAATAAGCAGGACCAAGGCTGCGATGATCGGGTAAACCAGCCGGATATCTTGAACTTGCTGCATAGACTCTCCAAAGGGTGAAGTGCTCGCAGTCCGACGGTGATCGGGTGTTGAGAAATCGCGACGGGACGGTGGTCGGCTGTTGGTGACCGGGTGTTGAAAACACCCGACTCCAAAGTGCAGCCGTCCTTGCGGACGGAAATGCCGGCAGCGCCGAGGGATCGCGTCCGAAGGACGTTTGCTTTTTTGAGTCGGGTGTTTTCAACACCCGGCACGCGCAGTCTCCGGCCAGCCCATCGCCTGACTCAGTTTCGCGAGGAGCTCAGGTAGTCGCGCCAGAAGTCCCGCGAGGTGTCGAGCCGCTCGGCGATGAGGAGCTGAAGCTCCGGCTGGTGCGGCTCCGGCGCCGCATCGTCGGCCGGCTTGAGCGCCTCCAGCTCGCGGATTTGCCGGCGCAGGACGCGTCGCTCGAACTTAAGCCGGCTCACGGGATCGGTCATCTCCAGCAGGCTCTGCTTGTCGTCCACGTCCATTTGGGTCACGGCCGCGATGCAAAAGCCGAGTATGGTAGGATCGTCGGGCAGCGCGACGCTTGGAAGCTCTTTGCCGGAGCAGAGTGCGAGCAGGCGCAGGTACTTGCGGAACAGCCGGCTCAGATCGCGCAGCAGCCGGTCCGGGTCCTCGTCCGTATTATCGCTGTCGGTCAGCGTTTCGGCACGGCCGATAAGGTACGGAAGCTCGCCCTCCGCGTACTCCAGCAGGCGAAACCGCTTCTGTCCGACAGCCAGCAGGTTCATTCGGCCGTCATCCAGTTTCGTCACCGCGAGGATGCGCGCGACGCAGCCGACGTTTCGCGGCACGGCAGGCGCGCCGGCCTCTTCGCCCTCCGCGATCAGGATAACGCCGAACGGCTGCTGCCGCTCGATGCACTCCCCGATCATTACGCGGTACCGCTCCTCGAAGACGTGAAGCTGGAGCGGAAACTGCGGAAACAGCACGAAGTGGAGCGGAAAGAGCGGAATAGTATAGATCGCGCCGGGCGAGTCGGAAGACATAGAGTTATCCTGTAGCGGTTATTCTCGCGACGGGTTCCGCACGGCGTGCTCTTTGGCAAGAGCGGCATCGATCCGCGCGAGCGCGGCCCTGCACATCTCTAGTGACTGCTGATGGCCGTAGATGAACGGCTCATGCACCGCGTAGAGCGCGATTGCGGTCCGGTAGCGGTGCGCGGCGGCTTCCGCGCCTCCATCCGCCTGCGCCAGCAGCGTGGCTGCCCGGTGGTGGCACTCCGCCTTCGCCAGCCCGACCTCCGCGGTCACCTCGCACGCATCCAGAAGGGCGAGCGCAGCGTCGTATGCGGCGATCGCGTCGGCCGGCCGGTCGCGCCGCTGATAGATGCGGGCAACGTGCATGCGGCAATCGGCCTGCCGCGCCTCCGAGTCGGCGTCGAGAGCGATCTGCTCCTGCATGCGCTCGTAGTGCGCCACCAACAGGTGCAGGCGCTCGCGCGGCTGAGATTTGACCGCCGCGACACTGGCCAGCAGGCTGCGCGCGCACTCCGCGGCCCGCCGGCGTGATGCGTCGTCGTCCAGAAGTCCGTAGAGGTCGGTCGCCTCCTGATAGATGTTTGCGGCCTCGGCGTGGCGCTCGGCCGTGGCAAGCGCTGCGGCGAACCTGCGGCAGGCGTCGGCGCGCGCGGCGGTCTGCGGTCCTGCCTCTTCGGGATTGTCGCGCAGGGCGTCGGCAGCGGCGTAGAGCAGCACCGCGCGGCGCAGCGCCTCGAGCGATCGCTCAGCGTTGCCTTCCGCTTCGCACGCGTCCGCCTCGCGAACCGCGTGCTCTGCGCTCAGTCTGCGGGACTCAGCGTCAACCATTTCTGCTCCGCGACGTCCGACGCGCGACTCCGCGCGACCGCAAGCCGTATCGCCGCCACACGGGCTAAAATGCCCGTTGATATTGAACGATCGCCAGTGTTATTACCTCGTCCAACCACGCGATGAATCGTGGCCTGACCTCATCGACGGTCTCCGTGTAGTAGAACTCGAACGGCTTGTCAGCTACGCTTATCTGCGTTCGTCTCGCAGGTTCGTCCCGTTGCTCGACCGGCTCTGCTCCCTCGACCAGCTCAAATATCGGGGCGCACACCATGACACCCTGAAAATCTGCTCCTCGCGCGTGGAATGACAGCAGCAACTGTCCCTGCGGATCTCCAGCGATCACCAGCCGTACCCACTGGCGATAGGCGGTGAGGTTTGCATAATAGTCGAAGTCACGTGCGGCATCGATGACCTGGATTCGGTAGTAGTGTACCGTGTGCTCCGCTGAGACTGTGACATACGCCGATATGGGCTCCAATCGATCGCGCACGTCGTGGAGGCGATCCGTTGCCTCCTTCTCGAGATCGCGGGACAAGACGAAAACGTTCTGATGGGCCCTGGCAACCCTGGCTTCGCTGGCCGCCTTCTTCGCCTTTAGGGCGTCGATTGCCGATTCTACCGATTGGGGCGGCTTCGTGAGATCATCGGAAATGTTTAGGGCGCGATCAAATCGATCCTGTTGCGCTTCGGCGATTACGCGCACAAGCGGACCCAATTCGCCAGTATCGGCGGATTGAAGGGCGTCTATATAGCGCTGCCTCGGTTCACCCCTGGAAACCACCAGCGGAAAGAGACCGGCTCGAAGCAGTACCATCGTCGCAAGGGCGCGCGCCACACGGCCGTTACCATCTTGAAAAGGGTGGATCACGGTGAATCGGTGATGAAGCCAAGCCGCCTCGACGTCTGGCGGCGTATCAATCCCAGCGTGAGAGAGATGAAGGTCGACGAGCCGCTCCATCTCATCCTGGACCCGGACAGCCGGGCAGTAGCAATAGAGGATCCCATCCTTTAATACGTTGTTATCTTGAGATTTCCACGCTCCGTGCAGCAGCTTGACTCGCGTGGGACCCATTGCTCCCTGGGCGTCCACCTGCGTTTGATTTCGCGTCAACAGCGAATGAAGCTCCTTGATCTTACCGATCGATAGCGGATGCTTCTGCGTAACGAACTCATCGAAGAGCCAGTCAAGAGCCTCGACGTGATCTCGGAGGATGTCGATAACGTATTCGACGGGCCTATTCGTTGAGCCATGGTCGAACAGCGCCGCGCTAATCCCTTGCTCGATCAGGTTTACAGTGACGCCCTTGTCGATATGAAATACGTCTTCGATGACGCCGGTCTCGATAGCCCATTCACGAGCCAGGCGCTCATTAAACGTCCGCAACTGATCCGTGTTCTTCAGCTTTTTCTGTGCGTCGCGCCATACTCGCGTGATATCCGAAATCGTTGGTATCGCCAAATCACGCCAATTGGCCGGCAAATCGATAATCCCCGTCTCAGTTGGCCAGATATAGTGGGGATGAAGCTCCATCACGTACTGTATCCTCGGTTGCCAATGCGCGTGCGCCGACCTTGATCAGCTCTTCGCTCATCAGTTTGAAAGACTCAATAACAAACAATTGCGTAACCCGCGCCGACTTTCAGGTTCGGACCAGGCTGGCCGCGAAGAAAGCATCCATGCCGTGCCGGTGCGGCCAGGTGCGCAGGTACGGGCCGGCCTCAAGCGACTCCAGCTCATTGTGCGAGGGAGGGATGGCGCCCGGCTCGCGCGGAAGCGCGGCGCGCTCCATGGCTCGTCGCAGTCGCGGCAGCGCGCGCTCCAGCGTAAATACAGCGCCCTCAGCCGACGCCAGGAACCGCTCTACCACGGCCTCGTTCTGCTCGCGCTCGATCGCGCACGTTGCGTAGATCAGCGCGCCGCCGGGCGCCGGAAGCGCTGCGGCCTGTTCGAGCAGCAGCGACTGGAGCCGCGCGTGCTCCACCGGATCGCCGCCGCGCCACTTCAGATCCGGAGCGCGACGCACGATGCCACTGCCGGAGCAGGGCGCGTCTACGAGCACGCAGTCCACTGTCCCCTCAAGCCTACCTAATGTACGCCGTTTGGTCGCCGACGGTTGCCAGCGGCCCGCCGAGTCGGCCTCGATGAATACCGGGCGGATGTTCCTGACGTGGCCGCGGGCCGCCCGCTCCTCCAGCCGGTTCAGCCGCTCGCGCGAGGAGTCGACCGCGAGAAGCGCGCCCTCGCCGCCCATCATTGCCGCAATCGCCAGGCTCTTTCCTCCCGCGCCGGCGCCCACGTCCACGATCGTCTGGCCGGGCCGCGCGTCGGTGAGCAGGGCGACGATCTGGCTCGCCTCCTCCTGCACCTCGTACCAGCCGTCACGGAATCCGGGCATCTGGTGTACGTCGGCGCGACCCGACAGCTCGACGCCCCACGGGCAGAAGCGCGTGCGCCTCGCGCCCTCCAGGGCCCGAAGCACGCGGCCGCGCGATGCCCGGAGGGTGTTGACGCGCAGGATCGGCGGCGCCGGCCCGTTGAGATGCTCCGCGGCGACGACAGCCTCGGCGCCAAGGAGCGCCTCGAGCTCGGCCGCCATGGCATCTGAGAAGGCGAGGGTGAGTCGCAAGTAATCGCCCGGCGACTCCGGGCCGGGCAGGCCGGCGCCGGCAGCCGGCCCGCCGAGCTCGGCCCACAACGCGATTAGCTCCGCCGCACCCGGCTCTACTCCGCGCCGCTGCAGGATCCACTCCTGGCGCCGCAGATAGCGGACGGTGCCAAAGAGGGCCTCGACGAGCCAGCGCCTCTCGGAGGAGTTGAGCTCCCGGCGGCGGCGCGTCTCCGCCTGAACGAGCCGGTCCAGCCCGCCTCGCTCGGTCTCTGAGAGCCAGCGGGCGAGGATTTCGCCCGCGGCCGAGATCGCGCGTGGCGTGGAGAGCGCCCGCCGCTCGCCGGCCGCTGAGATTGAGGGGGCGCTCATTTCCGTCAGGTCCCGCCTCTGCCGGCGGTCGCATTGGCGTGGAGGTAGCCTTGGAGCAGCGAGTCCAGAAAATTGTGAACTGCCAGGCCGATTAACAAGAGGATGACGATCGGAATCGTCTGGATTATCACTACGACGAGCGCGGACTTAAAAGCCGAAATCCGCTGCATGCGATGGATGGCGAGCGCAAGCAGGACGTTGCTCCAGAGCCACCCAACGGTAGACACTATTGTCGAGGCTACCATGATTGCGCCATACGCCCTCCACAGCCTCTGACCGGCCTTGACGAACCGATCCAGCGACGGTCGCGGTTGTATAGTCACGGTTGCGCTGCCGCCTGCGCCGGCCGGCCCGCCGGAGCCGCCCGGGGGCGTCGTGAAGACCGGCGGACGAGTGCCGGGCGAGCCGAACCCGCCGTATGCGGGAAAGCCTTGCGCCGTCACCTGAGAGGATATCGTGCCCGCCGGCAGGCCGAGGGCTTCCTCCTCGATGCCGAACATGGTGGTCCGCAACGTGGGAAGGACGAGCAGCCAGATAGCGACAGCCGCGAGCGTCGAGACAAGGATCCGCGGGGCATCTGCATAGACCACCGCGCGATACGAAATTGAGAAGTCCTCGCGATTGCCGAACAGCCATCCGATGAAGTGAACGAACAGTGCACAAATCAGGTACGCGGCGACCAGGCCCGCCCCAATGAACACCAGATTGACCGGCGCGACTGCGATGGCCATGATGAGCGGGAACGCTCCTTGCGCAGCGCCCTGTGCGACGATGTTCGCCAACTGAATGATGAGATAGATGACGATCATCACCATCGGCGACATCATGCCGTTTCGCCCCGCCTGTTCCGTGAAGAACCGGTCCGGAGCGATCAGGATTCGCCAGAAGTCGCGGATCGTTCGGCGAAAATCTATCTCGTCCTTATAGTTAGGCGGCGGCAGGTTGGGGGAGTACGTCTCCTGCACGACGGATGGGCCGCGGGGCGCATGCGGCGATGGGGTGTAGTTGCTGAGCAGGCCGTGGCCCGGTAGAGCTGAAGAATGCGGAGAGCCGGCGGCCTGGAAGCCGGCGGGTGGCAGCTGGTAGCTCGTAGTCGGTAGCTGGTCGCTGGTTTCCGGACGCGGTGCGGCTTGGGGATCGAGTGAGGGGACGGTCGGGGGAGACGGGATGGTGTCGGGAGCGGGCTGTTCCGGGGTCAGGAGACGCGCCTGCTGGAGCGCCTCCTGCGCTTCGGACGTGCGGCCGGCGCGTTGGAGCATGGCAGCCAGATCGGTGCGCGCCTCCGCGCTCGCGGGAGCGGCCTGGACGGCGGCCGCCAGTGCCACGACGGCCTCGTCGAGCCGGTCCGCGTGCGCGTACGCGTCCGCGAGCTGGCGCGCGGCAAGGATGTCGCCGGGGTCGGACCGGCAGGCGAGGTCGAGAAGGCGGATTGCCTCCTCGACCTCGCCGCGCTGATACGCGTCCCATCCCGATTCGCGAAGCGACGCCATGCCGGATTCCCTTGTCTGCCTCAGATACGCGCTAGCGGCGAACCACGAGCGTGCCGGCCATCATATCGTGCAGCGCCTGCTTCTTCTCGGTGAATGCGGCCATGAAATAGCCGATCAGCAGGATAATACTCGAGACGATCTTGCCGAAGTAGCGTCCGGTCGCGCGGCCAAATCCGATACGGTTACCATCGAGGTCCGTCACCATGATATTCAGGGCCATCTTGCCGGGCGTGGCCTGTTTCACCGAGGATTCGAAGCCGGCGAAATAGAGCCATTGCGCCACGGTGTTGATGAGGTAACAGATCCCCTGTGCCCCGGCGATGGCGTCCGAGCTCGATCCGCCCCCGCCGGACGCGCCGGCCGCCGCGATGCCGATGATGACGGCGTTCATCACGGTGAGAGGAATGAACAGAATGATACCGTCCAGGAGCATGGCGCCGAGGCGCTGACCGAAGCTTGCATATTCCAGCGCCACCGTCTGGCCCAGCACGCTGGCATTGACGTTCGTCCGCGGCGAATACGGATACGGCCCCTGCTGCTGGCCACCGTACTGGCCGAGACCCTGCGGCTGCGCATACGGGTTTTGCGGCGGCTGCTGCCCGTAGGGCGTGGCGGGAGGCTGGCCGCCGTATGTCGGCGGCTGCTGCGGCGCGTAGGGATTGGGCTGGCCGGCCGCGCCCTGCTGGCCGTAGACAGGGGCCTGCTGCTGGCCGTAGGTCGGCGCGGCTCCGGCCTGGCCGGGCTGCTGGCCGTAGGGAGGCGGCCCTCCGGCCTGGCCGCCCTGCGCCGGCGGCGTGAAGCCGCCGTATCCCGGCGCTCCCCCGTAGGAAGGCGGCTGCGCCGGCGTTTCCGGTACGCGGCCGAATCCGCCCTGCGAGCCGCTCGCATCGGCGGGAGGGGGCGCGCCGAAACCCTGGTTGTTCCCAAGCGGCGCGCCAAACCCCTGGTTATTCGCAGGGGGAGCGCCGCCTCCCGGCTGCTGGCCATACGCGGGCGCCGCAGGCGGCTGTTGCGCGGATAGGTTCGTCGTTGCGGAGCCGCCCGACGCATCGCCCTGAAGGCGCCGCTTCAGCTCCTGCGCTTTCGGGTAGTCGGGCTGGAGCGTGAGGGCCTGGTCGCAGGCGGTGAGCGCCTGCTCCTTGTAGCCGCCCTGCTCCATCGCGACTGCAAGGTTATAGCGGGCCTGAGCGTTGCTAGGCTGGACCTGAACGGCACGCGTTATCGTATTTATCGCGTCCATCTGCCGGCCGATCTGGCCATAGGCGGCGCCCAGAAAAAGCAGCGCGTCGAAATCGTTGGGGTTCTGCTGGCACGCGGTTTCCAGCAGGGGCGCGGCCGCCGCAGGATTTCCCTGCTGCAGAGCCTGTACACCGGCATCACGTTCCGTGGACATGGACGCTGTCTCCCTTGCGGCGGCCGGGCGGCTACCGTAGTTTCATGACTCGCTCCTCCAGGCGGAGGTCGCGCTGTTTTAGTAGATCGTGGACCGTCGCGGTCAGATACCGGTCCTGATCGATGGTGAAGTCGATTCTCAGCCGCGCCTGTGTGTTCGCCCCGGGCGGGATCAGCTTGTAGGCGTCACCCTCGTTGAGCGCAATGACGCACTCGCTCTCCTCGGCGTCGCTCGGCAGCCAGTACTCGTTGCCGTTCATCCTGCGGGTCCAGCCAATCGACATGCGCCCCGCGTAGCCCACCTCGGAAATCGGAATTCGGAACTGCTGCTGGCCCTCGGTAACGGAATAGTACCGCGTTTCGAACGGATTTGGCGTCGGATAGGCGGTTCCGCGCCGCACGAGCCGCTCGTATTCGTGCCGCTGCTGGGCGTCGTTGTAGACGCGGATGGCGTAGTCGTGATGTACGATCTGGTCGACGCTGAAGCCCGCGCCGAACACCGCCGCGCCTTTGACGACGGCCTCGAAGGGCTCCCAGTAGTGAACGCGCTGCGGACCGAACATGTTTTCGAATAGGTCCCGCACGCCGGGCAGCAGCGTCGAGCCTCCGACGAGCAGCACGGCGTCAATCTGCGGCTCCTGGATCTGATGCTTGCAGTCGTCCAGGGTCGCCTCGGTGAGCGTTTCGAGCGTCTTATAGAGACCGCGCGTGTCGAGCATCGCCAGGAACTCTTCTCGCGCGATCTCGATCCGTCCACCGCCCTGGAGCAGGAAGTAGCTACTGTCCGCGACGGATGCCTTGTTGCTCAGGTCCTTCTTGATCGCCTCCGCCTGTGACAGCAGGTGGGGCCGCAGCGCGGACTGGTGCGCCCGCAGGCGCTCGCAGCCGAAGTCGGCGATCCATTCGTCGATGGTCTCGCCTCCGTAGGCCAGGCCGCGCGCGGCGAGCAGTGTCGCGTGTCGCTGTCCGGCGCGCAGCTGCCGGGCGTCCGGTCCGGTACGGTGCGTCCGAACCACGGCGATGTCGAGCGTACCCCCGCCGAAGTCGATGACCAGCAGGTGCTTCTCTTCCGTCAGGTCGAGGCCATAGCCCAGCGCCGCCGCAACCGGCTCGTCGATCGTGTGGAAGCGCGAGACGCCGAGCTTGCGCGATATCTGGAGCAGCTCCGCGCGGTAGGGCTCGAAACTCTCGACCGGGACGGTCATCGTAAGGTCGGTGACCTGCCCCTCCTTGCGCCACCAGCGCAGCGCCGCGACGAGCCGCTCCATCAGCGTCCGGTTCGGATCGCTTCGCATACGCTCATAACTTGCCGTATGGCTCAGCAGCTCCTTCAGGAAGGTTGAGGCGCACTGACGCGCCGAGATCGATTCCGAGCCGAGCTGAGCCACGGGCCGGTGGCTCGCCTGAGAGAGCGTCTTCTTGAACGATCGAGCCAGCGGCCCCAAGGCAACGAGATCGCTCCCGTGCAGGATTTCGCGGGCCGCGAGCGCCGGCCGGCCGATGATCGCCCTGCCGATGTCCTGAAAATAGATTGCAGACGGAATCAGCGGTGTCTGCCACGCCGGCTCATAATCGACGAGATCCTCCAGGGCCACGGTAACCGAGTGCGTCCCGACCCACTTCGCAATGAGCGTGTTCGTGGTGCCGAGGT
This sequence comes from Chthonomonadaceae bacterium, assembly GCA_035295045.1. Classification (GTDB taxonomy): domain Bacteria; phylum Armatimonadota; class Chthonomonadetes; order Chthonomonadales; family Chthonomonadaceae; genus DATGJU01. The sequence continues at coordinate 866 of DATGJU010000043.1, read as the reverse complement.
CGATAGCCCAGTGCGTCTCCATGAATAGCCGACGTACCTCACTCCATAAAACGGGTGTTCGGGTATTCAGGTATTCGGGTGTTCAGGAGGGCTCGCCATGTAGGAGTTGGTCCTGAATACCTGAATGCCTGAGCATCTGAATACCTACATTATACAGAACCCTGTCAACTCCGGCAAGGCCGGCTATGGCGTGGTGACTTTTGTGGCGCGCAGAATCGCCGGGTCGCGGAAGATGTCGGACTCATCGCGGCTGCGAGTCGAGAACTCGCTGACGACGGCGCCTTCCGGCCCGCCCTGGAACCAGTGGGGCGTATTCGGCGGAATCGTATACTGGTCGCCGGGCCGCAGGACCACTTCGTGACGCACCGTGTAGCACTGCTTCCCAGCGTCCGGCGCCGCGCATTTCGGCGCAGCGGCCTCCGGGCCAGGAACGTAGAGATAGACCTCGCCCCACCGGCACCGAAACGTCTCCTCCTTGCCCGGCTCGAGGTCGACCGGCGGATGCCAGTGCTCGGGGCACGTCTGGCCGGGGAACAGGACAAGCTCCTTGGCACAGCATCGCTGCGTGTTGACGTAGGTTACGATCTCCAGGCCTGTGCGGTCCAGCTCGCCCAGACCGAAGTCGGCCACTTCGATATTTGCGGATTCGTCGGCTGTAAGCACGATTCCGGCCTTGACAAAATACTCGCGAGCCCGATCTCGCGCTCGTGCCATCTCGTCCATGGTGATCATGGTCCCGGCTCCCGTCCTGTCGATCCGTTTTGCGCAGCCGCTCCGCGTGGGCATGGTCGCCGCGCGCGCCGCGGATCGATTGCGATGTGTGGCGCTCCGTTGATTGCCAGTATAATAACTGCACCGGAGGTTGT
>DATGJU010000042.1:0-4799 GCA_035295045.1 Chthonomonadaceae bacterium | reverse complement strand
CTCGACGCCGCGGTGACGCTCGACACCTTGCGCGAGCAGCGCAAGAAGGATCGCGACCGCAAGAAGGCGGCGTGACGGTACCCCAGGCGCGAGCCAGGCTATGAACCGGCGATCCCTTGCGGCGGCCTCGGGCGACGAGCTCGAAGGCCCGCCCCGAGGGGAGTCCCGAATGTCGCCGCGGACCGCCTTCGTCCTTTCCGGCGGAGGCAGCCTGGGTGCGGTACAGGTCGGCATGCTGAAGGCTCTGGCCGAGCAGCACGTCAAACCCGACCTGTTGATCGGCACCTCTGTGGGAGCGGTGAACGCCGCATGGATCGCGGCCCGGCCGGACGAGGCAGGCGCCCAGGAGCTCTGCGACATCTGGCTCTCGCTCCGCCGGCAGGACGTGTTTCCCATCAGCCCATGGTCGGGCGCGCTGGGCCTGATCGGGCGCAACAACCACATCATCTCGAACGGCAACCTGAGCGCGCTCCTCGAGAAGCACATGCCGTACCGGCGGCTCGAGGAGGCGGCGATCCCCCTGCACGTCATCGCGACCGAGCTGAAGAGCGGCCGAGCCGCCGTCCTCTCCAGCGGTCCGGCCCTCCCGGCACTGCTCGCCAGCACCGCGATCCCCGGCGTCTTTCCGCCCGTGACCATCGGCCGGCGGCAGTACGTCGACGGCGGCGTCGCGAACCACACGCCGCTGGCGGTGGCCATCGAGCTCGGCGCCACAAGCATCTACGTCCTACCGGTGGGCTACCCATGGCTCAACCGCGAGCCGAGCAGCGCGCTCGGCATGGCGCTGCAGGCGCTCGCGCGCTTCGTCGAGCAGAAGCTCGACGCGGAGGTCCAGATCTACAAGGACCGCGCCGACATCCACGTGCTCCCGGAGCTCGACCTCGCAGACGTTTCCCCCGCCGACTTCAGCCGGACGCGGGAGCTGATCGGCTGGGGACTCCGCTCGGCGAAGCGCTATCTCGGCGGGGCCGAGTCACCGCGCGAGCAGGCTTCACGCAAGCAGCCGCTTCGGCTGGATCCGTCGCCCGCACGCGCGGCCTGACCGAGCGCTAGAGGGCGCGGACCGCCTTCTCCAGCGGCCGCCTGACCTGGGCCCGGATGCCCTCGGGCAGGTCCTTGACCGAATCCGGCAGGACTCCCTGCAGCCGGTCGACGAGCGAGCGGCGCCGGCGGCTGCGGTAGATCATCCAGCCGACGCCGAAGGCCGCCGCCACGACCACGATCCCGGCCGCGACGTAGGCCGGGCGAGGAACCCGGCTTGCATCGAGCGACGGCATGTCGTCGAGCCTGTCCTTGATGATGCGGCGTCCGGCGTTCACCTGGCTGTTGATTTCATCGGCGATCGTGCTCATAGGTCCTCCTCTGAATTCCGCGAATTCCCTCCTAGAGTGAACGCGCCGGGGCTCCGCTGAACTCAGACGGCGGTAGTCACCCCCGCCCGGGCGTTCCCTGGTTGAGAGGCCAAAGGCCGCCGGGCCGCGGCCGCTCACACCTCGCGTCAGGAGGCAAATGCCCGTGAAATGCGACGTCTGCGGTGAGGAGTTCGCGAACTCCGACGACATGAACCGTCACAAGGAGCGCGCGCACCCCATGGGCCAGAGCGACGGCAACATGGAAGGCGGCGAAGCCCCGGACATGATGGAGAACAACCCATCGATGCCGGAGATGGAGGAAGCCGACCGGCGCAACCGTTAGTCGCGAATCGTGGAGACCGGCGGCACGACATCGCGCCGCCGGTTCTTTTTTTGTCTGGGCAAACTCACAAACGGCTTTCACCGGCCGCACAGCGCACGCAGTGACTCTTGGTCTCGACGCCTGATGCGGGCGATCCCACGACCAGGAGGCAACTGCAGTGAATGGAGTTCGTAAGTCGGTGGCGGCGGCAGGCATCGCAGGTTCGATGTTGTTCGGAGGTGTGGCCGGTGCCATGCTCTACGGCGCGACGACGCTCACGGCTTCGGCGGCAACCACCCCCACCCCGCCGCCATCGTCAGCTGCGCCCGCCGGAAAGTTCGTGCCGAACGAGACAGCGGCCCATGAGGCCGGCGAGAGCGCCGCACGTGAGGCTCAGGAAAACGCCGGCCAGGTCCCGACCGTCCCCTAACGCCGATCAGGGCAGGAGCTGCCTCGCCACGAACAGGACGTTGGCGGGGCGCTCCGCCAGGCGGCGCATGTACCACGCGTACCAGGCGTCGCCGTAGGCGATCAGCGAGCGCACGGCGAATCCTTCGCGCGCCAGCCTCAGCTGCTGGTCGGTCCGGATGCCGTAGAGCATGTCCACCTCGAGCTGCGCACGCTTCATACCCATCGCCTCGGCGATCCGCCAGACGTTGGCCACCAGCTCGACGTCGTGCGTGCCGAGCACAAGACGGACCCGGTGTCGCTTCACTTCGGGCAGCAGGAGCACGCAGAGGGCGAGATAGTTCGCGTCGACCTCGCGCTTGCCGGTGAAGGCGATCGCGGGCGGCTCCGCGTAGGCGCCCTTGACCAGCCGTATCGCCGGCCTGGACGGCATCAGCCGGACAAGGTCGCCCGCCGTGCGGTGCAGGTACGCCTGCAGGCACAGTCCGGTGTTTGGATGGTCGGCGTGCAGGCGCGCGTACATCTCGACTGTTCTTTCGGTGTAGGCGCTGCCTTCCATGTCGATCCACAGGAAGCTGCCGGTGGCTGCCGCGGCTGCCGCGAGGCGCTCGAGGTTCCCGTATGCGGCGGCGGCATCGATGTCGAGGCCGAGCTGCGTGGGCTTGACGGAGATCTCGGCGTGGATGTCCCTGGAGGCGGTGAGCACCTGTTCGTAATGCGCCACCACCGCCTCGGCCTCGGTGAGGTCTTTCACGTTCTCGCCCAGGCGCGTGAACAGCGCGCCGACGTTTTCCGCCTGGAATCGCCTGGCCTCCGCCAGGGCGCTGTCGAAACCTTCGCCGGGTAGGAACCGGCGCACTGCCCGCCGCGTGAAGCCCCATTGCGGTAGGTGGGTGGCCATCCACCGGTTTCCGGCGAGCCACAGGAAGAGCGCGCGCACCACGCGCAACCTTAGCTCACGAAAGCGGCGCGGACGCTCAGGCCGGCCGGCCGTCCCCCAGCGAGCATTCCACGCTGCAGAAGGTGTCGGTTCCGCGCACCACCGGCGCGAAGTCTATGGGGGCCGCGCAGCGGGCGCAGAAACATGCTCGCGTCATGCGGCCGCCTCCCGCCACGACTCTCAGCCGGCGGCGCAGAGCGGTCATCGTGCCGAGCCCCGTACGCAGCGCCGCGCGTTCAATGCGTTGCTGCCCCCCGACGCGGCCGAGCGGAAAATCGATGACATCCATGTTGACCCCTGCCTCCTCCCCGCGAATTCCCCGCCCCGAAATCGTTAGAGCAAGTATCCGGACAGGGGGCAAAACGTCACCGTACTTTTGTAGGAGAAAGTCCTCGTACGAACCGTAATTTCTTGTGAAGACGAAAACGGGCGCCCGCTTGCGCGAACGCCCGTCGCCGCCGCTATCTGGTCTCTTACCAGTTGTACCAGCGACCGCCGCCCTCAGCGGAGCGGATGAAGAAGCCCAGCACCCACAGGATCAGCCCGATGACGAGCAGAATCCAGAGGATGTGAAGCGCTGGTGCAAGCAGACCGCCCCCACCGAGGAGCAGCAGCAGCAGGATCAAAACGATCAACGCAACCACTCTTGATTTACCTCCTTTCGAGCTGGTCGTGCCAGCCGAGATTTCAGACTCCTACTTGAAAAACGCCTGCGGCCCCACCGGCTACCCGGGTTTTCGGCGCCCGGGAACCGGCCGTTCCCGGGCGCTCTGACAGGCTTCGCCAGGGATCGCGCTGCGCACGCGAGTGAGCCGTTGCCCCGTGCTCCCGACGCGTGCCGAGGCCGGGGCAGGCCGCCTGGAAAAGCAAAGAGGGCCGGTCCTGGAGGACGCGGCCCTCGATCTCCCTGGAGGAGGTCAGGGATCTGTTAGGACGGTGAAGCGGAAGCGCTCGGCGACGCGGCGCCGCCGGTCGAACCGCCGCCGGAGTTGGTGGTCGGCATCGGCGATGTCACGGTCGTGCCCTGTGACGGCGTGGCCGAACGGGCACCGAACCAGTTCCACTGCGTGAAGCCGAAGAACAGCAGGATCAACACCAGAAGGGCGAGGATCGCGGCCGCGATGCCGGCCCCCGCGCCGCCTGTCGTGTCGCCTGTCTCGACGACCTCGGAGCCTGCCGGGCTCCAGTACCTGCGGACGCTGTACCCACCGGCCCCGAGGAGCACGGCGAGCACCAGGATGACGAGCAGGATGAACAACAGAGTTCCCAAAACGCACGAACCTCCTTACCGAAACTACGACCCCCTCACTCAGGCCGCGCCTTGAGTTCGCACGCCTCATTGGGCCGCTCGATTCGGTAACGCTCAGGCCGGGGCGGATTACCTTTAGGGGTCAGCCCTGCGCGCGGGGGCGACGCTTCCTGAGGACTCCGGCCACGACCGCCGCGGCGACCACGGCCGGCAGCGCCACGCGCTGGAACATGGAACGAGGCGGGCGCCGCCGCGGCGCCGCTTCCGATCCAGGGGCTTCGTCACGCGTGGAGCTGGTTTGGCGCCGGCGGATCGCCTCCACCGGTCGCCTGTTCTCACGGCCTTCCCGCAGCGGGCTCGCGACGATCCCCTTGGTCTCGGGAGCTCCCATCCGGAAGCGGTTGAACACCGCTCCGAGCAGGATGAGCTCGCTCATGAAGTAGAACCACGTGGCCAGGAGGAAGAAAAGACCGAACTGAGCCCCGTAGGTGTTGAAGTGGCCCGCGTACCTCGCGTAGAGGTGAAAGG
>DATGJU010000041.1:0-10453 GCA_035295045.1 Chthonomonadaceae bacterium | reverse complement strand
GCCGGCCAGCAGCAGCGGGTGCGCCTTGACGCGAATGCCCATGGCATTAAGCGCGCGCGCCTGCCGGACCAGCAGGTCGTAGTCGGTGCGGCCCTTCTGTGGCTCCGTGTCCTGCCAGTAGCAGAGGATCGTGGCGAAATTGAACAGGTCGCCGAACCGCTGCCGGTAGAGCGCCTCCTGCGCCGGATCGGCATGCTTCGCGAGCGTCAGCGCCGCGCAGCCGAACAGAAAGGCGTGGCCTGTCTGCCGCGCCTCGACGGTGGCGTCACGGGCCGGATTGCCGCTGGCCGTCCGTACGACGATCGTGAAATCGGCCTTGCGTATCCGCTCGATCCGCTCCTCGGCGCCGGCGAGCAGCCGATCGTCCGTGCCGTTCTGCGCCCGGCACGGCGGCGCACCCGTGAGCGCCGTGCACAGGACGGCGGCCGCCATCGCGCGGCGAGCCGACAGGAGAGCGGCTCCGTACGCGGACTGGCGCGGTCGCTGGGATGCGTCAGGGCTGGGCAATCGTCATTTCCAGTGCGTCTCTCCGTCAGAGCGCGGCTTGGGCGGGCGCGGGCGCGGCCCGGCGACTAAATTCGCGGCTGACAAAACAGTCGTCGGCCTGCGCCGACATGCCGGCCGGGCTCTACCGTTCGCGGAGGACGATGCGCCGTCGCCGGTGTTCGCGCAGGCGCACTACTGCAATGTCAGGCGCGACGTTGGCCGCCGGCCCAGGCGCGCGCCGACACCGGCCCCCTGGCGTGGCCCGGCACTAAAGTCGCGGCTGACAAAACAGTCGTCGGCCTGCGCCGACATGCCGTCCGGGTTCTACCGTTGCGCGGAAGGCGATGCGCCATCGGTAGTGTCCCCGCAGGACGCAAGTCCCGTATGGGCGGACGATTGCAATTTCAGGCGCGGGTTCAGTCGCCGGCCGACTGTCGGCTCCCGGCCGGTGACCTCCCTACTGAATCGTCGCGAGGCTGGGCTTCGCGGCGGCGACGAAGAGCGCGATCGCTTTATCGTCCGGCCCGGCGGCCAGCCAGACGTGGCCGGCGAACGTGCCCTGCGACGTCCGGCCGCCGGGCGGTACCGTGCCGTACTTGTGGCGGGCGCCGGCCGAGTCGATCCAGTAGAGCGTGACCTCGGCGGCCGTCCGGTTGAGGAAGCGGACAGTGACGCTCCGAGACTCGCTGCCGGACCGCAGGTCTTTCTCGCGCTCCGGCGGGTAGGGCATGAGCGGCGCCGTCGCGACCCGCGCGACCGGGACGCGGCCAGAGTAGATCGAATCGAGCAGGCGATAGGCGTCCGGATCGTAGGCCTTCAGTCCCTCGGGACCGTTCGCGGGCTTCGGTCCGGACATTCCCAGGTCGCCGTGCGTGCCGAAGTACCACATCGTCAGCTCGGCCCAGAACTCGTGCTCGTTGGTGGCGGCGTAGGCGCCTTTCCAAAGCCCCGCGTCCAGCGACTTTCGGTACTGCGCGCGGATGGTCGCCTGGACGTCCGGCGAGAGACCCTGGTCCTGGAGGTTGTGGGCGAACTCGTGCGTGCAGATGTCGCGGCCGCGATACCTGTCGGCGGGAAGCTCCAGCAGGTTCTCCTCGCCGCAGGAGGTGAGCAGGCCGCCAAGGCCGCGCGTCCGCTGATCCACGGTCAGGCTGCCGTCGAACGGCTTGCCCTTCAGATGACGGTGCTCGGGCAGGTCGGAAGTCACCTGGTCCTTGCCGATGATGTGCAGCTCGGCGCCGGCGACGGTGAGGTTGTAGACCGCGTTCGGGAGGTGCTCGAGCAGGCGGGCGATCCGGGCTCGCGCCACGCGGAGCGCCCGATCGTCCACTACTGCGGGCGCTTTTATCGGGATGCCCTCGAAGTCCAGCTCCTTGGCGAAGAAGCCCTGCTCCGGCGGGTCGATCTTGCGGATGGGCGGGGCGTCCAACGGCTTGTCCTGTCGCGCGAACGCTGCCGATACGACCAGATTGCGCTGGAGGTCACTGGTCACCAGAGGTTTTAGTCCACATACTGGATTTGAAACGAGGGTTAGAGCGAGGACGATAACGGACACTGTATTCACCTGTTTCAAGATCGGCATTGTTACGGTATCCGGCCCGTCTCGCCGACCAGGAGGAACGGCGCCCAATGATAGGGTTCGGACCAGCGCCCGGACTTCTCGCCGGCCACCTTTGCCATCGCCAGGCGCAGCGCCTCATCCCGCTCCACGCCGGCGAGCAGCTTCGCGTGGAATTCGGTCATCAGGGCCGCTGTGCTCTCGTCGCTCACCTTCCACTGGCTCGCCACGATGCTCTTCGCTCCCGCGTACTGCAATGACCTGGTCAGCCCTATAAGCCCCTCGCCATCCACCCTGCCGCCCCGGCCCGTTTCGCATGCCGAGAGCACCACCAAGTCCGCCTTGAGCTTCATCGTCCACATTTCCCACGCCTGAAGCGTCCCATCGTTTTCGTACTCTCCTTCCGGAGGCGATTTATCAGGCACGGCCAGCAATACCCCACTTGACTGTGCCGAATACGGGTTGAGGAATCCGTGCGTGGCAAGGTGGAGGATCTTCGCCTGGCCCGCGTGCTGCCGGAACCACGCCTCCGTCGGCTCGACGCCCGTGTGCGCGCTCGTGTGGTAAAGGCCGGCAATCTGCTTTGCCTCCTTCTCGGCATTAGGAAGCTGTTGAGGCGCCTCGCCACCACGGGTCATCGTCCCCAACTCTCCTCTGCGGCGTAGGGACGCCACATTCGCGCCCGGCCGGGAGGGCGGCTTGAGCGCGGCCGATTGCGGTTTCGGCGCGCGATTTGCCGCCGCGATCACGTCCGCCCGCCGCTTCTCGTCGTAGACGGGATTGCCCACGATCAGCGCCCCGGTCCCCGGCGCGGGATTTGCAGTGGCGGGGGCGAAGAGGAGCGTGAGCGATTGCGTATAGGAGAGCGGCTTCTCCAGGCCGAGATAGACGGGCGCGCCGGTCTCATTGGTGATGAGCGCGGCGAAGGGCAGGTCCCAGAGGAAATCGTCGGGGGAGATCACGATCTGCTTGGCACGCTGGATTGCCGCTCGCGCCTCCGGCGGGAAGAGCTTCTTGAAGAGCGTGCGCAGCGCATCCTGCTCGATGTCGCCACCTGTCACGTTCTTGGCGCGGTCGTCCGTGTCGCGCGCCACGATGCGGCGGACGAAGGCGACCTTCTTCTCCAACTCGTCCCTCTTCGCCGGCAGTACGAACGCCCGCACTCCCTCGGTCGAGACGACGAAGAGCGTCGCCCGCGATTTCGCCGCCGAGAACTCCAGCAGCAGCGTCCCAGAGGGCAGCTGCTTCCTGGCCGCCTCGGGAGAGACGGCTGCGGGCGCCGCGGCGCTGCTGGCCTTTCGCACATCGCTCCAGGCACCCTCCAGGGATTCCCGCGCGGACGCCTCGGCGAGACGTTTCGGCTCGTATGCCTGCTCCGCGGCGTCGAGCGCGCGCTGCTTGTCCTTGAGCGTCTCCACGTCCGCCGCCTCTTCCCGAAGCGCCGCGAGCAGCGCCTTCGCCTTCCCGATCGACTCCGCGGCGCGCTCCGCCTCCTTGAAGCCGGCATTGTGGCGCTGCAGGGCCGCCTGGTACGCGCTCCACTCCTTTGCCGGCGTCACCCGCTCCGTTACGCTGCGGTCCGCCAGAGACTGCGCGAGCGCTTGCGCCCGTCCCTCCTCCAGCGTGGTGAGGGCTGCATCCGGCTTTCCTAGTGCAACCTGGGCCGCGACGAGGTTTGCAGCGTACCATGCAGTCGCGGTCCCGAACTCCTGGCGCGCGGCGTCTCCTGCAATGAATGCTGCCTGTCGTCGCACGACCTGCCAGGCTGCCTGGAGCTGTGCCTCCGCTTCGGCTAGTCTTCCGCGATCGGACGCTACAGTTGCTAGGTTGTTGAGGCTCGTTGCCACCGCGAGTGACTCGGGTGCGAGCTTCTCTTGGATCGCCAGAGCGCGTTTGTAGTACGCCTCCGCGTCGTCCGGCCTGCCGCGACCGTAGGCGACGTTACCCAGGTTATTAAGGCTCCCCGCCAGGTCAAGCGAATCGGGTGCAAGCCTCTCTTTGATCGCAAGGGCGCGCTTGAAGTACGCCTCCGCTTCGTCCACCCTGCCGCGAATGCGGGCGACAATCCCCAGGTTGTTGAGGCTCGATGCCAGGTCGAGCGAATCGGGTGCAAGCCTCTCCTTGATCGCAAGAGCGCGCTTGTAGTACGTCTCTGCTTCGTCCAGCCTGCCGCGAATGCGGGCGACAATCCCCAGGTTGTTGAGGCTCGATGCCAGGTCGAGCGAGTCGGGCGCAAGCATTTCACTGATCGCCACAGCGCGTTTGAGGTACGACTCCGCTTCGTCCAGCCTGCCGCGACCGAAGTAGACACTACCCAGGTTGTTGAGGCTTGTCGCCAGGTCGAGCGAATCCGGCGCCAGAAGCTCTCTGATCGCCAAAGCGCGCTTTTGATAGGCCTCCGCTTCGTCCAGCCTGCCGCGCGTAGAGCTGGCATTGCCCAACACATTGAAAATGTCCGCCGCGAGGAGTCGATCCCCCGCTCGCTCCGCAGAAGCGAGTGCGGACGACAGCGCCTCTGCTTGATCGGGTGAGCCGCCAGACGCGCGGCGATACGTCGCCCACCAGAGCCTGGAAGCCGCGCGGTCGTCGCCACTTTGAGCGGCAGATTCGGCGGCGGCCCTCATCTGGGCGATCGCCGTGGCCGCCCGCTCCTTCGGCAGCGCAAGCGCCTCGTCGCAGAGCCTCTGTGCAGCGGAGGGAAGCGGGGGCCGATAGACGAAGTCCTGGTGAGGGCCGAGAGAAACAGTGAGCGAGCGGTCCTGCTTCTCGGTGTGCACGACGAGGAGGACCGTCTTGCGGCCCGACATCCGCGCACGGTCGCGGATCGGCGCGATCTGCGAGTCGAAACGAAGTGGAATGCCATCCAGCGAGATGAACACGTCGCCCGGCTTGAGGCCCGCCTGCTCGGCGGGGGAGCCCTTGGTCACAGAGGTGACGATCAGTCCTGGCGGGTATTTCGTGGCGGGATCCGTGCCAGCCGGCTGGCAGGTGGCGGGCCGCGCCAGGACCAGGGCGAGGATCAGGCACACGATCGCTCGATAGAAGATGAGAATGTCGCGCTCGAGGTTAAACATTGCCGGCCTCTTCGCCCGCAGGCCTGGCAATTCCTCCACGCGTGCCGCAGTCAGAGGAAGGTTCGGAGCCAATGCGCTCCCCGCGGCCGACTCTTAGCGGACCGCCGCCGGTTGCGTTTGCGCCCCGCCTTTGGTATACTGTGAGTGGCTTCCCGCGGCGTTGAGAGCCGGGCCAGTCGCAGCGTCGGGCCGACGAACCGTGTCAGAGCTTGACGGCAGCAGCACTAAGATGGACCCGGTGTGTGCGTGCTGATTACCCGGCTCTGAGCGCCGCGGGAGATTGCGTAGGGTGTAGGGTGTGGGGTGTAGGATGCAGCAAGCGCGCATCCGACTACACCCGGCGCCCTACACCCTACACCCTTTTAACCATGTCCTACATCGCGCTTTACCGCAAATACCGCTCGCAGAGCTTCGACGAGCTGATGGGCCAGGAGCAGGTGACCGTCACGCTCCAGAACGCCATCCGGTCCGGCCGTATTGCGCACGCCTACCTGTTCTACGGCGCGCGTGGCTGCGGCAAGACCTCGACGGCGCGGCTCCTCGCGCGCGCGCTCAACTGCGTGGCGCAGGACGGCCCGACGCCGGAGCCGTGCGGCGCCTGCCGACTCTGCGTCGCGATCCGCGACGGGACGTGCATGGACGTGATCGAGATGGACGCCGCGTCCGAGACGGGGATCGACGACGTGCGCGAGAAGATCGTCGAGAATGTCCAGTACGCGCCGACCGAGGCGCGCTACAAGGTGTACGTGATCGACGAGGTACACGACCTCTCCGCAAAGGCCTTCGACGCGCTGCTGAAAACGCTGGAGGAGCCACCGCCGCACGTCATCTTCATCCTCGCGACCACGGAGCATCACAAGGTCCCGATCACGATCCGGTCGCGGTGCGCCCAGTATCACTTCAAGCGCGGCACGCTGCAGGATCTGGCAAAATCGATCGAGCGGGTGATCGAGAAGGAGGGCTGCACGGCGCAGCCGGAGGCGGTGCAGACCATCGCCCGCAGCGCGGAGGGCTCGTGGCGCGACGCGCTATCGCTGCTGGAGCAGGTGCTCGCCTACTCCGACGGCGCCATTACCGCGGAGCTGGTCCATCGGGCGATAGGGAGCGTCGGCGCGGAGACGCTGGCACGCGTCACCGAGACGCTGGCGCAGGGCGACTGGTGCGCCACGCTGGCGATCGCCGGCGAGCTGATCGACAGCGGCAAGGACGTCCGGCAGCTATTTACGGCCCTGTCGGCGCACCTGCGTGACCTGATGCTGATCTGCGCGGGCGCGCACCAGGCGGCGAAGCAGGAGTTGGGGCCGGAGCGATACGCCGTGCTGAAGGCGCAGGCCCCGCTGTTCGACCCGGCGACACTGCTGGCGATGACCTCTGTCCTGAGCGCGGCCGAGCGCGAAATCCGGTTCACGAACCAGCACCGGTGGCTGCTGGAGAGCACGCTGCTGCGCCTGATGCCCTCGAATATTGCGGCGTCAGCCGTCCAGCCTACCGCGCCTGCGGCGAGCGCGCCGGCGCCCGCTGCTTATCGCCGCGAGACGGTCGCCTCCACGCCGTCGGTGGTGCCCCGCCTGGCGGCCGGGCAGCCGGTGGACGCTGTGGACGGCAGTTCTGCCGGCGATCTGGCCCCGACCGAGCCAGACGAACCGACCGGCCGATTGCAGGCCGCTCGGCCCTCCGCGCCCGCCGCCGCTCGGCCGGCCGCGCTGACGGAGAGACCGCACGAAGCTGCCGCGCCGCCGCCAGCGGGCTCCGGCTCGACGCGCGAGGCCGAGGCCGCGCCGGGCCGCTTCGCCCAGGAGGTTTCGCTGGATGTCGTGAAGCGGAGCTGGCAGCGGATCATCAAGGACTTGCAGAAAACGAGCCCCTCCGGCGCGACCATGCTGGCGAAAGGCGAGGTCGTCGCGCTCGAAGGCAAGACCGTTGTCGTCGCGTTCGTGGATGCCTTTGCGCGGGACCGGATCCAGACCAATACGAAGGGCAAGGAGAAGGTCGAGCTCGTCGTCAACCGGGCGCTGAACGCCGAAGGCTATAAAATCCGCTGCATGACGGCCGACTCGCCGCCTGCCGCGCCCGCGGAGCCGCTCGTCGCACCGGGGGTCGCCGCGCTGCTCGACTCGCCGGCCGAGAGCGAAGCCGCCGATCCACAGCTGATGGCCGCATTCGACGCCGTCGCAACGGCGGATGCCGTCGTTGTGGCGCTGGAGGCCGGCAATGGCGGAGACCCCACGCCCGGCATGGTCCAAGGGGACGCCCCTGCCGAAGGCGTCGAGCCGGAGCGGCCCGCCGCAGCGCCGGACGCGCCGGCCGCAGCCGCGCGCAGCGCCCCGACGAATGGCGCCGGCGGGAATGGCGCCAACGGCGCCCCGGCCGGCGGGAACGCAGATGCGGTCCGCGAGGCATCGGGGCCGCAGGATACCGGATTCCTCGCCGAAGTCCAGAGTGTCTTCGGCGGCTCGGTGGTGCGCACCGAGCCGGGCGCGTAGAGGGCACTGAGCGTGTGCGCAAGCGGGCGTTGCGCACCCGCGGCAAACCTGGCGCCGGGACCGGTGGCATTCCTTGTGGCTGGCTGTCAGATTGAGGGGTCCTAGGACTTTACACCGTGGCAATGAGCGCACCGTGACTGGCTTGGGCAGGGCAGGCCTAGAGCGTTACTTGGTTGCCGAAGCGCGGGTCCGTCAAACTCAAGGGGCTGGACGATGGGGCGGCCTAGGCTGGCATCGATGGGCGAGTATCTGGGGCAGCAGGGCGTTGCGGGAGCTGCCATGCTGGCCGCGGGCGCCGGCGCGCTCGTCGGGGTCCTCGCGACCGTTGCCGCGTTTGTCGGCCTGATACTTTCAGTGTGGAGGGGTATCAGTGAATACCAGTACTCCCTCCGTAGCGATGAGGCCATACCGATCGCGCTGTTCGTGATAGCCGGCATTGTGTGCCTGGGAGCCGCGCTTGTAGGAGCATCGCTAAGGAGGCGCCCGTAGTCTGTTCGTAGTTGCGCTCGGGCGACGGAATGAATTCCTTCGCTGTACGGCCTATGGCCCCGTGTCCCTGCGGGACACCAATGCCTCCGCGTGATCTACGAAGTGACTCGGAGCAGCTACTTAGTAGCGGTCGGCGTGGTCGCGGTCGATAGCGTCATGAGCGCGCCGGAAATCCGGCTCAGGACCCGGAGCGCTGTCGCGGCGCTGCCGCAGGAGGAGATACTGGTGCGCAGCTCGGACCGGCCGGTGGGCGATGACGCCGATCTGCTCGTCCGGGCCGCTGGAACGCCACAGACCGGCGATACCGCCTCGGCGCTGAGGGCCGCGCCGGACGACCGGACCGCGGGGATATGAACCGCGGCGGCACGCGCGCGGAGGACGACTGAATTGTGCGGCCGGCTCCGGCGCGGCGGTCTGGCCGCCGTTTGCGGCTGTCCTGAGTGATAAGCGGCCGCGCGTAGTATACTTACCACGGACCGGACCTGGCGAGGAGTGGGCGGCACCGCGGCGAGTCGAACGAGTTCCGGCCATGTACTGCAGAGCGTAGTAATCGACACGTAGGGAGTTACAATATGGCGCGATTCGGCGGCCTGGGGAACCTGGGCGGATTCGGCGATATCCAGAAGCTTGCGAAGCAGGCCCAGAAGATGCAGGAGGACGCGGCGAAGCTCCAGGAGGACCTCGCGGCGCTCCGAGTGACCGGGCAGGCGGGCGGCGGAATGGTCACGGCCACGGTGAACGGCCACGGGCACCTGGTAGAGCTGAAGATCAACCCGGTGGTCGCGGACCCGGACGATGTGGAGATGCTGGAGGACCTGATCATCACCGCCGTCAAGGAGGCGACCGCACAGGCGCAGGCCGACCAGGAGGCGCAGATGAAGGAGATTACGAAGGGCCTGGAGGGCATCAACCTGCCGCCCGGCCTCTTCTAAGGACGATAGTATGCTGCACTATGCGAAACCGCTCGCCAGGCTGGTCGCGGAGCTCGAGCATCTGCCGGGCATCGGACCGAAGTCGGCGCAGCGGATGGCGTTTCATATCCTCCGGCAGCCGCAGGAGGAGGCCCGACAGCTTGCCGAGGCGATCCTGGCGGTGAAGGAGAGCATCCGCCTCTGCACGGAGTGCTCCAACTTTACCGACCAGGAGGTGTGCGAAGTCTGCCGCGACGCCGGCCGGGACCGCTCGGTCATGTGCGTGGTGGCGGAGACCGGCGACCTGATCGCGATGGAGAAGACGAACGAGTATCGCGGCCTGTACCACGTACTGCAGGGGCTGATCTCGCCGATGGACGGGATTACACCGCAGATGCTCAAGATTCGCGAGCTTTTCCCGCGCGTGGCGGCCGGCGCGAAGGAGGTGATCCTCGCGCTGAACCCGACGACGGAGGGCCAGACCACGGCGCTCTATCTCGCGGACAAGCTGAGACCGCTGGGCGTGAAGGTGACGCAGATCGCCCACGGCCTGCCTGCTGGCGGCAACCTGGACTATGCCGACCAGGCGACGCTCATCTCGGCGCTTCAGTGGCGGCGGGAGATTTGAGAGGGCGATGAGGTGACGGGGTGAACCCAACCCACCCTCGTCATGGAAATGTCTCGCGACGGGCGACAGGCCAGAGTAGGCGGACTGGCGGGCTATGACCGGGGTTTCGACCTCGCGCGAATGCGATATTGGGGGGATGGAACATGAGCTATAACGGGAGCGCGGCGACGCTGGAGCCGGAGAAGTCGACGTGGCGGACGAAGGTCGGCCTCGCGGAGATGCTGAAGGGCGGCGTCATCATGGACGTCGCGAACGTGGAGCAGGCGATCATCGCGCATGAGGCCGGCGCGCAGGCGGTCATGGCGCTGGAGCGTGTCCCGTCGGACATCCGAGCGCACGGCGGCGTCGCGCGCATGTCCGACCCGAAGATGATCAAGGAGATCATGGACGCGGTGACGATTCCGGTGATGGCGAAGTGCCGTATCGGCCACATCGTCGAGGCGCAGATCCTGCAGGCGCTTGGCGTGGACTTCATCGACGAGAGCGAGGTTCTGACGCCGGCCGACGAGGAGAACCACGTCAACAAGCTCGACTTCAAGGTGCCGTTCGTCTGCGGCTGCCGCGATCTGGGCGAGGCGCTGCGCCGGATCGGCGAGGGCGCGGCGATGATCCGGACCAAGGGCGAGGCGGGGACCGGCAACGTGGTGGAGGCCGTGCGCCACATGCGGACGCTGATGCGGGACATGCGGCGCGTCCAGGGCCTGCGCGAGGACGAGCTGATGGTCGCCGCGAAGGAGTTCCAGGCGCCCTACGAGCTGATCGTCCACGTCCACAAGACAGGCAAGCTGCCGGTGCCCAACTTCTCGGCGGGCGGGATCGCGACG
>DATGJU010000040.1:0-10870 GCA_035295045.1 Chthonomonadaceae bacterium | reverse complement strand
CCATCCGCCACCTGGCCGGTGCCGTATCCGCGGTGCAGGCGATGACCGCCCGATTCCGGCCGGAGCTCGGTCGCGATCAGGAGGACCTGGCCATCCTGAACATGCGCTTTTCCGGCGGCTGGTACGGCCAGCTCTTCGCCTGCCACGCCACGCGCGGGCGCGGCGCCTCGCCCTCCGTCACTCTGTTCGGCGACGACGGCTGCCTCAGCCTGGACGCGTACGGCGCCGGCAGCGGCCTCGTGCTCTTTCCGGCCTCCGGGCCGCCTGAGCCGATGCCTACCGACGCAAGCTGGGGCGGCGCCTACGAGCGCGCCGTCACCCACTTCCTGGACGTCGTGCTAAACGGCACGGAGCTGATCGCCACCCCGCAGGACGGCCGCGAGAACGTTCGCCTCGTCCTCGCCGCCTACGAGTCGGCCCGAACCTCTCGCGAAATCGGACTTTAACCACTTTACAATTTGTCGGATTCGGACCAATCGTGGACGTCGAAAGGCGGGTTGAAATGACCGGTTCGCATTTCGCTGCCGTGCTGCTCGCGGGATCGCTGATGGTTGCGGTCGCGCAGGGCGGTGCGTCCGCCGTTGCTCCTCGTCGCGCCGACTACCGGTTCGACCGCAAGATCTCCCGATCGGTCTTGGAGCGCTACCTGTCGCGGTCGATCTCGATGGAGGGCCTGCTGAACGGCCGCGGCGACTTCGAGGATAACGCCCGAATGCTGAAGAGCACGGGCGCCAAGTTCGTCGGCCGGGCGCTCTGCCTCTGGGGCGGCGAAGCGGACCTGCCGCGCAACCTCGAGCGGGCGTGCAGCCTGATTCCCCGGCTGCACGCGGCGGACCCCGATATGATCCTGCAGGCCTGCGTGTTCGAGATCGTCACCAGACAGGTTGAGCAGATCCCCGTGCCGGAGAGCGCGTTCCAGGCCTTCGGCATGCCGGCCGAGCGCCGCAACTTTCGCTACACGGACATGATCTACACGGACGCGAAACGGCGCGACTGGGGGCCGGACGCTTCGGTCCCAGACGTGAGCCGGACCGAAACGAAGCTCTGGTTCTACTTCCTGAGCCGATCGTTTATCGACATCGGCATCGAGGCGATCCACTACGGCCAGGTCGAGCTGATGGGCCGCAACGATCCCGATCGGTCGCACTGGTCAGATCTGCTGTCTCGCGTCCGCGCCTACGCCGCGGCAAAGGCGCGCCGCCACACGCTGCTCTGCGACGGGCATGTCCCGAGCGGCGGGCTCGTCCGCGACGGCCGCCTCCTGCTGGACTTCCACAGCTTCCCCCTGCGCATCAAGGAGGCGCCCGAGCTCGCGGTCGGCGCCGTTCGGACTGCCGGCGCCGGCCCGTCCGTACCGCCATCAACCGGCGAACCAGTCATCCCCGCAAAAAGACGCGGCAAGACGGAAACGACCCGGCAGAACGGCGATCCCAGGCTGCGGTCCGGCCCGGCCGACGCGCTCAGCATGGCGACGCAGGCGACGGCCGCGCCGACAGATCGAATTCCCGCGCCGCCGGCCGGGCCACAGCCCGCGATCCTGCAGCTGGGCTTCTCGGACGGCATCTATGGCAAAAGTAAGGGCGGGCTGACGCCGAGCGGCTGGCGCTGCGAGCATCTGCCCTATTTGGTGGAGATCGACAACTGGGGCGCGAGCCGCCAGCCGGGCCGGGCCGGCGCAGGCGGCATCTGGGTATGGGGCTACGACGAGATAACCTGGTTCGCGCACCAGCCCAATGAGTACCGCGCGCAATGGCTCCGCTACGCCTGGGACTGGGTGCGTCGCACCGATCCAAGCGGCACGCTGGAGATGCCCGGCAGCCGCACGATGCGCTCGCCGCTGGACAGGAAGAGCTGGTACTACGCCAACGACCCAGGCGCGGCCGTCCCCGAAGGCCTCGGCGACGAGCAAGCGATCAAAGCCATCTGGCAGCGAACGTGACTCGTGGCCGGTGACTTGTGGCTTGTGACTGTGGCTTGTGGCTTGTGGCCGGTGACTTGTGGCTTGTGGCTTCTGGCTTGTGGCTCGTGGCTCGCGGGTTGTAACAGGTGACCGGAAGCTCACGCGCCTGCGCTATTTCACCCCCTCACCCCCTCGCCTCATCACCCCATCAGAATCCCCCGTCCCAACGGCGAAGCCGCTGCCCAACCCTCCCTCGCCCCTCGAATGAGCAGACCTCAGTCAGCCCATGCGATACCGCGAGCGCCGCCGCCTCGGCGTAGGCGTGCCCAAGTTGGTCCGGATGGTGCGCGTCGGACCCGATGGTAAGCAGCCGTCCGCCCTGCTCGGCGTAGAGCGCCACCGTGGAGGCACAGGGATACGTCGTCCCGATGCCCTGGTGCAGCCCCGCGGTGTTGATCTCGAAGGCCGTGCCGCGAGCGATCATCGCCTCGAACAGCCCGCACAGCTCCTCGCGGTAGGGCGCAGGATCGTACGCCCCCCAGGCCGCGATGCCCCGCCGGTTCGCGTACTCCAGGTGGCCGGCGATGTCGAACAGGCCGCTCTCCACCGAATGGCGTACGGCGGTGAAGTAGTCGGAATAAGCGGAGTGCGCGGTCCGGCCCGCGTTGTACTCCGGCGTCATGATCATCCGGCGATCCACGTAATGGACGCTGCCGATGACGAAGTCGAACGCGTGGCGGTCCAGGTATCCGGCGATTTGGTCCTCGAACCAGCGCTGGTAGTCGATTTCGACTCCCGCGCGTATATGCACCGCGCCGCCGAGCTCCGCGCGGGCCGCCCCGATCTCCGTCATATAGGCGTCATAATCGAAGTAGTCGACCACGGGGTCTGCCGGATCGAAGTCCTTGTGCTCGGAAAACCCGATCTCGTCCAGCCCCATCTCTACCGCGCGCCGGCACTGGTCAACTATCGTCGCACGACCATCGTGCGAACGAACGGAATGGACCTGATAGTCAATAGCGTAGTAGCCGTCAATCATGTTGGGTAGCGGCAATGGGTAGCTGTCAGCAAGGAAGTCGCGATCAATCCCGGCATGAAACCGCAGCCGTTCACGGGAATTGGAAGCAGGGTGCCGGTCCGCCATTGGCGGTGGCCGAAGGCCGGCGGACTAATCCCCGTACGTGCTCAAATCGGGGCCGGTGGACTCGATGCCGGCGACGCGCCACTCCTTCGTCTGGTATATTCCCAGCAGGTGGGGCACATCGACGCGCCGGAAGTGGACCACGATGTGCGCGGCATAGTCGGTGTTTTTGCTGTCGCCGCCGTTATTGTTCAGCGCGAGATCGAACTGCAGCGTCGCGTCGTTGTCGCCGGACACGAACGCGTAGTTCCGCATATCGGCGCTCACCTGTTCCGCGTTGCGAAAGTAGCGCGCGAGCAGCACGCGCGCCTGGTCCGGCGTCAGGCCCGCCAGCCGTGTGTCGGGCGACTGCGACACATAGGCCATCACTCCGGTCGTGTCCTTGTCGTGGAAGGCCTGCGCCATCTTCTGCGTCACGTCGATCGCGTCCTGCTGCGTGAACGCGGTCGGCCCGCGCTGCGTCGCGATGTACGCCACGAAAAGCCCGGCAGCCAGGACGAGACAGATGACCAGGATGATCCATGAGCGTCGTTGCATCGTTGCGATCCTCCACGGTCGTTCGCTGTCGGCGCGGCTGCGGCATATTAACCGAAATCGATTAGCGTATTCGGAATCATCGGACACGATTGTAGATTCGATACGAGAGCGGCGACCGATTTCTTCGCCGCAATTTGAACCCTTTGCGGCCAATTCTCATCCAATTTGAGTAGGACCGCCGTGATGACCTCTGGGCGGAGGAGCAGCTAACGCGATCCATGGCGTCGGAGAACGAGCGACAACTGGTCGAGCGGATACAGGCAGGCGATCGCCGCGCATTCGAGAGGCTCCTCGATGCCTACGAAACGCGTGTCTATCGGCTCGCGCTGCGCTTCACACATAGCGTGGCCGATGCGGAGGACGTGACGCAGGAGATCTTCGTGGGCGTCTACAAGGGGCTGGGGCAGTTTCGCGGCGGATCGGCGCTGGGCACCTGGATCTACCGCGTGGCCATGAATCACTGCCTGGAATTCCGGCGGAAGCGCAAGCTGGACAGCATTCCGTTCGATGAGGAGATTTCGCTGGCGTCGAGCGACTGGCGGGACGATCCGTTCCAGTCCGCCGGCCGGCAGGAGGTGAGCGAGAAGGTGGAGGCGGCGATCAACTGCCTCTCCCCGGTCCACCGGGACGTGATCGTCCTGCACGAGCTGCAGGGCATGACCTACCAGGAGGTCGCCGCCGCGCTGGACGTGCCGGTCGGTACCGTCAAGTCGCGGCTCTCCAACGCGTTTCGCAGGCTTCGGGACCTGCTGGGCGGCTACGTTCGGGAAGAGGGTGCACCGGTATGAGCGAGTTACGACGGGAGCAGCACGGAGCATCGGCGCGCAGAGGCCACGATCGCATGCCGGACGACCTGAAGGCCTGGCTGGATGGCGAGCTGAGCGCGCCGCGCGTTCTGCTGGTACGGGCGCACCTGCTGTTCTGTCCCGCGTGCCGCGAGGAGATTACCTGGTTGAGGCGACTAGGAGAGGATATGCGCGATCTGGAGCGGGCCGTTCCAAGCCCACGCCTGCGCGCCCGGATACTCGCGGCCCTGCCGGATGCCGCCCCCGGCCGCCCGGCGCCTTCGAGGCTGGTATCGCGGCCCGCGCGCTTCGCCCTGGCGACGGCGTTCGGCGGACTGTGCGTGGCGGCGTGCGCCGCCGGCGCGCTCATCGCGACCGGGGCATTCCGCCGGCCGGCGCCCGCTGCGGTCGTTGCGCAGCAGCCAGGCCCGAGGCTCGCGGTGCACGCCGAAACGGCGGACCCGCCGGCGCCGGACAACGCCGTTCATCCGTCGCCGATGCTGGACTCGACGCCCGACGAGTTCAACCGGTACGCAAACAGTGCCGTCGAGCGGCTGGAAGAGCTGACGGCGCAGCAGAAGCATGCCGCCGTCTCGCGAAATCGCGCAAGCTATGCCAGCATGGTCGTCGAAGCGCGTACCCGGACAGATCGCGGGCCGCAGAACGCGCATCCGATACCGATGGAGCTGGCCGTGGCGGACCCGGACTCGGCGGCGGACCGACTGAAGGAGTGGGCGAGATCCGTCGGCGGCGACGCCGGCGCCCCGCCGCCCGGAACCGCGTCGCAAATGACCGTTGCGCCGCCGGTGATCACCACCGACCCGCGGATTCCCGTGCCGGCGGCGCGGCCGCGGGAGCGGCTAGTGTCGCTCCGCGTCCCGAAATCGGCGATTACGTCGCTGGAGCCGGTCCTCGTGCAAGTCGGCGCGCTGCGCTCCGTGGCCCGCAAGCCTGCCACCGGCCGCAAGCACGCCGCACCGCCGATTCACCGGACAGAAGGACCCGGGCAGCACTCCGTCGCCGTCGCGCGCCCAGGTGCACCGGCGCAGGATCCCGCCGTCAAGCCCGACAGCATGATGCCACAGGCCTCCGTTGGAGCGGAGCCGCGCACGGTCGCGCCGCCCGCCGCGGTGGTAGCCACCGGCTACGCCGCGCAGTCCGCCGGCCGCGACGGAGATGGTCTGATTACCCTCCAGGTCCGGCTCACCGGCTACGACGCGCCGCTCCCGTAAACCGGGCTTCTGCAACTACTCGACCGATCACCCCTCACTGCACCTCCACGTCGATCGCGGAGAAGTGCTCGTGGCCGGCCTCTTCGAACGTGTTCTCGCTCTGGAGCCGGACCAGGTAGCTTCCAGGGTCGCCGATCTTTACCTTAAGCGCGCCGCTCGATGTCGCCCCGAAAGACATGTCGGTCGTAAAGCTCGTGTCCACAATACCCGCTTCGCCGGCCGGGTTCGGCACCGGCTTCTGGCCGGTCTTCGCCTCCTTCACCACGAAGAAGTGAATCGTAACGCCCTTGAGCGCGCCGTGCGGCGAGCTGTTCTTAAGCCGCCAGGTCACACGGAACGGCTCGTCGGCACGCACTTTCAGCACGGGCCGCGGATTCACGCCGCCGATCGGGGGAGTCGTGTCCATTTCGGACTGCGCCGACTTGTCCGCCGTGAAGACCCTGAGCTGCATGTCGAAATGCTCTGCGCCGGCGCGGCGGCTGGCAACCCCGCCACAGAGGGCCGCAGCCGCAGCCAACCCTGCCATCCATCGTGTTCGTACTCTCATTTTCTCAATCATCTCTTTCTCGCTCCGCTCGGCGAAGACCGGTCAGGCTTGCCTATCGTTACCAGCGTGCGGACGATGTCGGTTCCCGGCAGCGGAGCGCGCCGCTCCCGCACCGTCAGGCCCGATCGCTCCAGCGTCCGGCGCGCTTCCTCGATCTCGTCCCCCGCCGTGCCGCTCTTGTAGGCGACGGCGAACCCGCCCGGCCGAATGAGCGGGACCATCCACCCGGCCAGCCGGGCCAGCCGCGCCACGGCCCGCGCTGCCGCGACATCGTAAGCCGCCCGATGCTCCTGAAACCGCGCTATCTCCTCGGCACGGCCGTGCAGCGTTTGAGCGTTGGTGAGGCCGAGCTCCGCGATCGCGGCGTCCAGGAACTCCAGCTTCTTTCGCGTGCCGTCCAGCAGCGTCACCCGCGCCTGCGGAAATGCGATCGCGATCGGGAGGCCGGGGAATCCTGCCCCGGTCCCCACGTCGATCACCGCTTCGCCGGACGCCGGCCGCCACTGTGCGGCGATCAGCAGCGAATCGAGGAAGTGGAGCGTCACGAACTCGCTCGGATCGACCCGTGTAAGATTGACGCGGCGGTTCGCGTCGGCCAAAAGCTCTGCGAACCGCGCGAAGCGATCGATCGCGAGGCCGTCGAGACTGAGGCCCAGCTCCGCGGCGCCGGCGCGCAGCCGCTCGCCGTCGGTCGTCTCGGGCGCGCTGCTCATAGGCGGCGCGCCTGCCGCGAAGTAGGCCGCAGCCCGATGCCGCCGCCGTGCCGCGCCGCCAGAAACACGGCGGGCCTGGGACAGGCGCCTCGCGGCCGGGCCGTCACGCCCCCGCCTCCAGCACGCCGCCAATCGCACGCGCCACAGTCAATCCGCATCCGCGCCTCCCGTGCCGGCCGCCGCCCGGTAGATCGCGGCGATACGCTTCGCCATCGCCGCCGCCGAGTAGTCCCGCTCGACCCGAGCGCGGCCGCGAGCGCCCATTCCAGACCGCAACTCCGGTGACGCGGCAAGCCGCATGAGCGCCGCGCGAAGCGCCTCCACATCCCCGGTCGGGACGAGCAGGCCGGTCTCGCCCTCGATTACGGTCTCGACCAGACCGCCTGAGGCCGCGGCGACGACCGCTCGCCGCGCGGCCATCGCCTCCAACGCCACCAGCCCGTGTCCCTCGGAGCGCGAGGGGACGGCGACCACGTCGGCCGCCCTCAGCAGCGGCGCCACGTCCGCAATGGCGCCCGGAAGCGAGACGCCGGGCACGCCACGCGCCATGGCCGCCAGCCGATCGGCCTCCGGACCCGCGCCCGCGATCACCAATCGGCGCGAGGCGGCCGTGCCCGGCTCCGCAGCCTGCCAGCTCGCGAAAGCTCCCACGAGAATGTCGAACCCCTTTTCCGGAGAGAGCCGTCCCACCGCCGCGATCACGAACGGCTCCGTCCCGCCTGTAGAATCGGCCTCGGAGCAGACCGAGTCAGGCGCGCCATGGCCTGTGCCTACCGCCGCGGCGGACGCGCCGACGTCCCTCCCGGCGGACGACTCTTCCGAAGCGCCTGGAGCTGCGCCGCGATCTGGCTGCCGCCAGTGGTTCGGCGCTCTCTTCGCGGCCGGCCCCGCGCCACTACTGGCCGCGCTCGCCAAGCACCGCAGCACCCGCCGCCGCTCTTCGCCAGTAATCGCGGGTCCGTCGAAGCCGGCGAGGTCGATGCCGTTCGGCGTCACGTGCACGCGGTCGGCCGGAATGTGCAGCGGCGCCAGGGAATCGGCGACGGCCTGCGATACCGCGACGACCTGTGCGCCGCGGACTAGAGCGCGCAGCGCGGAAAGGGTGGCCGCGCCGCTTGACGGCAGCAGGTTGTGCGCCGTGAAAACGGACGGGATGCGAGCGAGGCGCGCCGCGGCGACCCCGACGATCGCCCCTCGGACGCCGTGCGCGTGCACCAGGTCGAACCGCCCGTGCAGCAGCGACCGTAGGCGCAGGATGGCGCGTATGTCGCGTAACGGCGAAAGCGCGGGCGCAATGTCCAGAGGGACGCGCGGAACGCCGGCGGCAGGGGGATCGAGCGAGAAATTCGCGGGGGCGAACAGCGCCGCTTCGATCTTCGATCGATCGAGGTGCGCAAGCAGGAGGCCGACGTGCCGCCGGATGCCGCCGGCCGCCGGCCGAACGACCTGCGCGACGCGGATCATGCCGGCCGGCCGCGCGATTCCGAGGCGCCGCGACGGCCCACTCGGGCCGACCGCTCGCTGCCCCGCTGCGGAGGCGGATTGCGCGTCGGATCGGACGCCACGAGTCTCAACCGGCTGGCCCAGCCTGATTGAGGCGCTTTCGTGCCGGCCTCGAGTCGCGGGCCATCACCGAGGCACTTCTACCGACTGCAGGATCGACTCGACGATCCGGTCCCCGGTGTAGCCCTCGATCTCCGATTCCGGCCGGACCGCCAGCCGGTGCCGCAGCACGGGCCGGGCCATCGTCTTCACGTCGTCCGGCGTCACGAAGTCGCGGCCCCGGATGGCGGCGAGGGACTTGCTGGTCATCAGCAGGGTGATCGCCGCGCGCGGGCTCGCGCCGAGGATCAGGTGGCGATGGTCCCGGGTGGCCCGGATCACCTCCACGATGTACTTGACGACCGGCGGCTCGACGCGGACGCGCTCGATCTCCTCGCGGAACCGCGGCACGTCCGCTCCGGTCAGCGCGGCGTTCACGCCGGCGGTGTCGAGGTTCTGCGCCCGGAAGCCGCCCTGGACGCGGTTGAGGATGTTCTGCTCCTCGTCCGCGGATGGGTAGGCGACAGTCACCTTCAGCATGAAGCGATCGAGCTGCGCCTCCGGCAGCGGATAGGTGCCCTCGTATTCGATGGGGTTCTGTGTCGCGCAGACGAGAAACGGCTCCGGAAGGCTGTGAGAAATACCGTCGATCGTAACGCGCCGCTCCTCCATCGCCTCCAGCAGCGCCGACTGCGTCTTCGGAGGAGTGCGGTTGACTTCGTCCGCGAGCAGCAGTCCCGCGAAGATCGGCCCCTTCTTGAGGTTGAACTGCTGTGAGCGCGGGTCGAACACGCTTACGCCGAGGATGTCCGAGGGCATCAAGTCGGGCGTGAACTGTATGCGTGCAAACGAGACGTCGAAGATCCGGGCCAGCGTTCGGACCGACAGCGTCTTCGCTGTCCCGGGTACGCCTTCGAGCAGGACGTGCCCGCCCGCGAGCACGGCGACCACAAGCATCTCGACCAGCTCCTCCTGGCCGACGATGGTCTTGTGCATCTCATCCGTGATGCGCTGCGCCAGCTGACGGGCGGTCTGCGGCGGCGCAGAGGCGTCCACCGTCGCCGAAAGTCCTGGGGCGGCGCCGTCCATCGACGGCAGGGGCGCCGGAGCTGCCGCGCCCGCTGGTGCAAAGTCATACTCCGACAAGTTGGAGGGCCCTCCTGAACTCTTCCATCTGCTTCGCTAAGTTTAGCATATCCGTTTCCGCGACCCGCTGGCCGGCGTGAATCGACTCTCCATGCATCAGCAGGCTGCGCAGCCCGAAAGCGGCCTGGCCATACCGCTGCTCGGCGGCTGTGGCGACGAACGCAAGACCCGCCTCGTTCGGCACGTCCATCGTGCGCTTGAGATCGCGGAGGAAGCGCGTGTAAAGGATCTCGATCGCTATGTCCGCCGCCCCCGCTCGCCGGTAGAGCCGGGCCATGGAGTTGACGTAGTCCGTGCTGGCGCGCAGCGCGATCGGCATTACGAAGCGCGCCGGGCCGAAGCGGCGATTGCCGTTGTAGACGATGATGAGGCATGCGCCGAGCAGATAGAGGATCGCAAACCGCCATGGCAGTGGGATGCTATTCCACTCGCTGTCTCCGGCGCCGGACGTGTTCTCCGCGAACCCGACTCCGTGATGGTACTCATCGAAGCGGACGCGCCGGTGGCTCGCTGCGGCAGCCAGCCGGGCGATGTTTACCAACAGGAGGGCATTGTCGGCCTCGGCAAGCCCGGCGTTCGTCGCGCCGTGCCGGTTCGCGATCGCGATGACGCGCCCCGCGCCAAGTCGCTTCTCCGCCGCAATGGGTCCGCTGGCGTCCTGCGCCAGCAGGGCATATGGGGCATCCTTGGCGATCAGCAGCCGCTGGCTGCTCTGCACGGAGAGCGTCGCCACTCCGCCGAGGAGCTGCGGATCCGCCTTCGTCATGACCGGTACATCGTGCAGTTCCGTTGCGCCGCCCTTCGCGCCACAGTCGCCTTCGACGGGGTCCTTCGGGTTGAGCGGCTGATCCAGCGGCGGCTCGGCCACCAGGTCGAGAAACGTGCCGCCCGCGCGCACCCAGCGCTCCAGCGCTTTGTCTTCCGCCTCGGTAGGACGCCGGTCCGTGTCCCCGGGCTCGACAAAGATGAGCAGCCCGTCGCCGGGGCCGAGATCGTTCCAGGGCGTCGTGAGTGGCTCGACCGCAGTTCCCTCGTCGCGATACAGCAGCATCAGCGCGCGGACACCGTCCGACCCTGTGTTCACCGTCGTCGGCGCGCCGGCCGCGACGCGCTCCTGCCCGACCTTCTCGTAAAACGCCGCAATCCCGATCAGCAGCACGAACAGGATGATGAGGCCGCCGACCTCGCGAGAGCCGCGCCGCTTGAGCACCGGTCAGCTCCTCTCCGCCGTCGCCGGCGTCGTGGCCGCGGTGCGGGGCGCGCGCGTCATCTCGCGGATCTTGTCGTAGGTGACCGTGATGCGCTTATAGTCGTCGGCGTTCGTTTC
>DATGJU010000039.1:0-2612 GCA_035295045.1 Chthonomonadaceae bacterium | reverse complement strand
GCGGCGGCATGCTGCGAAAATCGTACCAGTCCGCGCCGGCCAGCTCATCGGCGTCTATTCGAATCACCCCGGAATTGTACCGTGTTCGAAATCCGATCATCAACTGCTGCGGAAAAGGCCAGGGCTGGCTGCCAAAATATTCAATCTGGTCCACCTCCACGCCGGCCTCTTCCAGGACCTCGCGGCGGACGCACTCCTCCAGCGACTCGCCGGGCAGCACGAATCCGGCGAGGATGCTCCGCCGCGCGCCCCACCCCGGCTTGTGCGCAAGCAGGATCCGGTCGCCGTCATGGACGAGCGCGAGCACGGCCGGGCTGACAATGGGGTAGCGCTCGTGCCCGCAGCCCGGGCAGCGGCGGCGCCACTCCAGACCGGGCGAGCCCATCGTTGCGCCGCACACCGGGCAGAAGCGGCTGGTCCGCTGCCAGTGCGCTACCTGCGTCGCGTATCCTGCGATGGCCCACTCGATATCGGGAAGCCTGCCGTAAAGACTGCGCAGGTCTGCGGCCCGCCATATCTCATCCAGCGCCTGATCCTCGGCCAACTCGGCCAGCAGATACTCGCGTCCGGCGGTAAGGCCTAGCGGGACCGGCTCGCCGAGGCGGTCGCGATCGGCGGGCAGCGCGTCTCCGCGCGGAAGCCGTACTTCGCCGTCGCCCTCGACGAGGATCGCGCCGCCCTGGAGGATCACCCAAGAGGCCTGGGCCGCGGGTCGGAGCCTGTTTTGCCCGCCTGCCTTCAATTCTGGAGGCGCATGACGGCCGGCGCCCGACTCTGTGGGAGCTCGCCCTTCTGCCTGTATGGAAGTCTGGCCGCTGGCGGTGGGAGTGGGTGCGCGATTGCCGCCTGCTTGCGGAGCTGGCTGCGGGCTAATTAACTGCTCGGCCCCGGGGTAGACGCGCTCGAAGTCGGGGAAAAG
Organism: Chthonomonadaceae bacterium; assembly: GCA_035295045.1. GTDB lineage: Bacteria > Armatimonadota > Chthonomonadetes > Chthonomonadales > Chthonomonadaceae > DATGJU01. Next base: position 1,693 of record DATGJU010000039.1, on the reverse strand, counting down.
CGGCATGGCCTCAGCGCCTTCCAGTGGCGATTTGGGATCGGTCTGCCGTCGATGCCGGGCGAAGCGCGATGAGGGCGCCTGCAACCCAGGTCGGGTCCGGCTGCTGGTAGACGGGCGCCATGTCGTCGGCGAGAAGGTCCAGGATCTCCGCGTCCAGCGGGCCTAGCAGCAGGCGCAGGAGCTGGCCGACGTCGCGACCGTCGCTGCGCGTTCGCGCAGCGTGCCGCTCGAAGGACGCGTAGTCACCAGTCCGCAGAATGCCCAAGCCTGCGGCGATCTCGCGCCTGGCAAGCTCGACGCCGCCCTGGTCCGGCGCCCGCGCGGCCTCCGGCGTATCGCCGTAGCCGATTCCGTGGTGGATCGCGTCCATCGTCGCTACGATTACCGCGCCGGCCGCAGTTGCGGCGCGGAGCGAGTCGAGGCCGGACAGGGTTTCGGGGTGGCCCGCAGCGAGGAACGGATAGAACTCAGCCGGATCGGGTGCGTCGATGCCTCGGCGAGCGGCCTCGCGCCGCCACAAGAACCGAAAGTGGGAGAGCGAGAATTCCCGCTTCCAGTCGTCGTGACCGCCAATCGAGGGACCCTGGATGCCGCGCGCCGGGTCGGCGGAGACGTTCTCGCCAGCGGCGGCGCGCGCTCGCGCCTCCTTCAGCTCGGCGTTGAGGCCGTGCAGCACGCCGATGACCGCGACCGGCCGGCCGGTATCGAGGCAGGCGTGAACGACGGCGGCGATCTGGTGGCCGCACACGTCGATGGTGGCGTGAGGGAAGATGAGCGAGCCGCCGGCCCGAAGGACCGGCGCGAGGTCCCATCGCCGGCCGGCGTCCAGCAGGCGGTCTGCGCCTTCGGCGCCGATGCGGCGCTGATCCGCCTCGGATTTTGCGAGGAAGTCGGGCATCATTGGGAGGCTCCGGAGCGAGGGTTGGCCTTATTGGACGGATCCGTCGGATGGGACCGACGGGACAAAATGGCCAACGGGGCCGTCCAGCCCAGCGCATCGGACATTCCGCCAGCGAGGCGAGTGTTCCATGCCGCTACGGCGGAATCCTGCGCGGCGATTGCGTTGCAGGCGCGGGGTTGAGTACGTGCGGAGCCCGTTTTGCGTAACTACGCGGTAGGGCTCACGGCTGCGCCAGACGGGGACTTCGCGCTTGCGACTGTCTGGACCATGATTCGTGCGATTAGTGGATCAACATGGTCTCCGGCCGCGTCGACTGCTGCTCTTCTTGACTGGCAGACGCCGTACACGATGCTCTACGCCAATTGCCGATAGCAGCGCTATATGGCAGCGCAATCGCATCTGGGCGGACCGACAGATGACCACTCTCCTTTGGTCGCTACATCGATCCATTTATGATGGCCGTTGCGTAACGCCCCATCAACCCAGATTAGAATATCGATCAGGCGCACTCGTGATATACAGTGCTCGGCCGTCTCGATGTGCAGCGAATCGATCAAATCGCGGTTCCGGAGGCCGACGTGGCGAACTGCGTCCGTTACAAGAAGCGCCCGCTCGGCGCAGTACGGCGCCTTCCACGGGAACCGCCTCGGGTCCGGCTCGACGTTGCCAAGGGCATCTCGCACATAGCTGTCGGAGATCGCGACAAGGAGCGGCCGCTTGAGGTGGAGCATTTTGCTTGCAGCCATGTCGGTGATCCAGGGCACGCCTGCCATTTGACAGTAGTACGCCCGC